>JAAYAQ010000030.1 GCA_012719295.1 Candidatus Hydrogenedentota bacterium
CCTTTCGCGGGGCTGCCATCCGGGTAGGCCACCAGCACGTGGAGCCGGTTTTCGAGGTTCGGGACCAGTTTGCCGCTCTCGGGCACCACGTAGACCATCAGCGGCGCGGCGGCCACCGGCGTCATGATCACCTTCTCTTCGCGATGGTCGGCGGTATCCACCACGGCGGCCTGAAGCCGGACCGACGCCTGGCCCTGTTCCAGCGGGGTCCCGGCGAAGTAGTCTGGCAGAGGAAGCTCGAACGACCAGTGGCCTGTGTCGTCCAACGTGCCGTCTACCGTGGCGAAGTCCTCGAATTCCACCTCGAATTTGGACGCGGTAATGGTCACTTTTCCGCCGGCCACGGGTTTGCCGAAGAAGTAGTCGGCCTGAACCTCCCCCTTGAGCGTCTCGCCCGGCAAGTAGAAATCCTTGTCGGCAGTCAGATGGATCTTGTACTTGGGCAGCACATAGCGTTCGACCCGGACCTGCTTCTCCGACTGGGTCGTGCCGAGGATGGCCCGCACGATGTATTCCCCGAGGTTGACCTCGGTCGCGAGCTGGAAATCCGCCGCGGCGATGCCGAACGCGTCCGTGGTGAGCTTCTTCTTAAAAACCTTGTTGCCCTTCGAATCCATCACCTCGAACACGGTCTCTTTTTGGGCTTCAGGCTGCAGATCGGCCGCGCTGAGGCTCAGCGCGCGCATCTGGATGGTCTGTCCGGGCTGGTAGAGGGGTTTGTCCGTAGTGAGGAGAATCTTGGAGGCGCGCTTGACGGTGACCGGCTGGGTTACCTCGTCCTGCCCGAGCCCTTCCGACGCCACGGTGATGCGCAGCTTGCCCGTGCCGTCCACGTTGTCCGGCACGGTGAAGACGGCTTCGAGGGTGCCATCCTGCGTGGTCTTGCCGGCGTGGAGCAACTGTTCCGTGCCTTCGCCCACCGTGAGAAACAGGGCTACGGAGGCATCGGCGACGGGTTCTTCGGTCGCGTGATTGAGGGCGACGACCCGCACGCTGGCTTTGCTGCCGGAAAGCAGGTTGCTGTAGGCCACCACGCGCGTCTCGAGCTGCGCCAGCGCGTCCACGAGCTGCCGGGTGCCGGTCTCCCGGCCGCCAGGACCGTCGAACACGTAGTGAAGCATGCACAGGGGCAGCCTGGCCTCGTTGAGGGCGGCCGGCAACGCCACGGCCACCCGGTTCGACCCGGGTTCCAGGGCGACCTGGTCCGATATCTTGGCCACGGGGCCGCCTTCGAGGTCTGTGATCTCGATCCCCAGGCTGGCGCCGGTCCGCGAGGCGCCCGGATGGTTCACATTTGCCCGGATCTCGAACCCCGACGGGGTCCGCGCCACTTCAAGCGACTCGCGCTCGAGGCAGGCCGGCGCCGCGGCATCCCCCCGGCTTGGCGGGGCAGGCAGGACGGCAAGTACAAGCAATGCGAAGAGGGTCACAACCAGGCCGGCATGGTTCCGCATGGTCCACATCCTCCGATCAGGTGGCGGCACTGGGCCGCATATCCCGCAGCGTGGCGCTGGACGCGTCTGCGCCCCGTACCATACAACGATTGATCACACTATGCGTTCAAAAGTTGCTTCGCGGAACCCCATGTGTCCCGCGCAAGGGTGCGTTCTCTAAGACCCCATCCGGTCACGCGAGTTCGCCAATCGTCTGGAGCCGTCTGACCGCAGGCGGGGCGTATGGCGTCCAACCGGCCCGGGGGTGTATTCTCTCAGAAGGGGGGGAGGCCTGTAAGCATGGGGACAATCTGGTCGTTCGCACTGGGGCTGGTGGTGTTGGCGGGCGCGGGACCCGCGGAGCAGGGGGCCCTGCCGGCCGGGCTGGACACCGGCTGGGAAACCCGGGCGGGCGAATTGCGTCAGACCGTGCGCGACATCCTGACGTTTCCGGCGGAACGCGTGGCCCTGGATGCGCAGACCCACCGCACCATCGACGGCGAAGGGTTCCGCATCGAGTGCCTGACGTATCAAAGCGAGCCGGGGTCATGGGTTACCGCCCATCTGTACCTGCCGGTCCCAACGGATGCGTCCGTGCCGGGCATCGTTCTCGCCTGCGGGCATGGCGGCTCTAAATCCGGCATTTACTACCAGTACGCGGGACAGCTCTACGCCAGGCTGGGCTTTGCCTGCCTCATTCCGGACACCATCGGCGAGGAGGAGCGCAATAAAGACGGCAAGATGGGCACGCGCGCCCACGACATGTACGAGTTCGGCAAGGACAGCGCTGCGCGGCGGGCCTTCACCCGCGACACGCTCGGCCGCATGGTGCTGGGGAAGATTGTGTGGGATCTCGTCCGCGGGCTGGACTACCTGGAGTCGCGGCCGGACATCGACCGGGCGCGTCTGGGGGTCATGGGCAACTCCATGGGGGGCGCCACATCGAGCCTGGTGGCGGCCGTGGATACGCGGGTGCGCGCGGCCGTGGTTTCCGGGTGGAGCATGACCGCCCAGGGGGCGATCGAGGGGAAGGACTGCAGCAAAATGCCGTATGAGGCCCTTGCCCACGCCATGAGCTTTGACGAACTGAATGCCCTGGTCGCGCCGCATGCCGCCACGCTGTTCATCAACGGCGGCCAGGATTCGATCATCGACGGGGCGGAAGAGGGCAGGGCGGTGGTGCGCCGCACGCGGGCGACGCTGGCCGGGGCCCGGCAGATTCTCGCGGACGCCGGGGTGGAGGGGATTATTGATGCGCGGTTCGTTGCGGGGGCCTGCCACCGGCCGTACATCCTCACGCGGCCGGCGGCCGAATGGTTCCAGAACCACCTGCAGCTCCCCGAAGAGCGGCGGGTGCTTCCCGCGAAAACGATAAAACTCGGGGACTGGGTCGATGCCCACGGCCTGAAACTCGAACCGTTGTACGATACGGAGCCGCGCCAGCGGGGCGCCGACGCGCTCGACATCGGCGCGGCGTACCGGCCGCCGGCGGAGCTGGCGTGTTTTCCCGGGGGGGCGGCGCCGGATCCGCGCTATACCTGGGAAGGGTGGAAAGGGCGTATGATAGCGGAGGGCGAAGCCCGAAACCGGCAGGATTGACAGGGGGGGCTGATTCGGCAGCAATTTGCGGGAACACCGCAAAAACAAGTACACTCACCCGAATTATTCCGTGCCGACACGAGTGACCGCTCGTCTGGAGTGAGGTTCTATGCCGAGAATCAAGAAATTCACCGTCATCGCGAAATTGCCGCCCGCGCTTGAGCCGTTGCGCAGTCTCGCGTACAACCTGTGGTGGTCGTGGGACCCGGAAGCCATCGACCTGTTCTTCCGTATCGACCGCGACCGCTGGATCAATGTGAAACAGAACCCGGTCCGGCTGCTGGGCGAGGTGCCGCAGGAGCGTCTCGAGGAGCTGGCCCGCGACGACGGGTATCTGGCGCACCTGGAACGGGTGCATTCGCGGTTCCAGGCGTACCTCCGGGGCAACAGTTGGCACGAGAAGAATCCCCAGGCGCCGGAGGATTTCCGGGTGGCGTACATGTCGGCCGAATTCGGCCTGCATGAATCCCTGGCGCTGTATTCGGGCGGCCTGGGCGTGCTGGCGGGCGATCATCTAAAGGCGGCCAGCGACATGGGCCTGCCCCTGGTGGGCGTGGGCCTGATGTACCGGGAAGGCTACCTGCAGCAGTACCTCAATGCCGACGGCTGGCAGCAGGAACGCTACCCCCTCAACGATTTCTACAACATGCCGGTCACGCTGGTCCGCGACGAGACCGGCAACCAGATTGTCATCGAGGTGGAGTATCCCGAACGGCCCGTGAAAGCCCGCGTGTGGCGGATTGACGTGGGCCGCGTCCCCCTGTACCTGCTGGACTGCGACTTTGACGCGAACGAACCCGACGACCGCGAGATCACCGCGCGGCTGTATGGCGGCGGCAACGACATGCGGGTGCGGCAGGAGATCCTGCTGGGCATGGGCGGCGTCACGATGCTGCGCCGGCTGGACATCCACCCCACGGTGTGGCACATGAACGAGGGCCATTCGGCTTTCATGACCCTGCAGCGGATCAAGAACCTCGTAAAAGGCGAGGGGCTCAGCCTGGATCACGCCGTGGAATCGGTGAAGGCCGCCAGCGTGTTCACCACGCATACGCCTGTGCCGGCGGGGAACGACATGTTCCTGCCGGAAATGATGGAGCATTATTTCCGCAAATACGCGGCGGATGTCGGCATGGGCATGGACCGGTTTCTCGGGCTGGGGCGGCAGGATCCCAGCGATCCCCGCGAACCGTTCTGCATGACGGTACTCGCGCTCAAGCTATCGGCGTTCGCCAACGGGGTGAGCCAGCTGCACGGTGCGACGGCGCGCGCCATGTGGGCCCGGACCTGGGCCGGCGTGCCCGAAGATGAGGTGCCCATTACGGCGATCACCAACGGCATTCACCAGCAGTTCTGGGTGTCGCGGGATCTCGCGGGCCTGTTTGACCGCTACCTGGGCCCGGCGTGGATCAGGAATCCGTCAGACCCGGCCGTATGGAAAAACATCGATCAAGTGCCCGACGCGGAGCTCTGGCGCACCCATGAACGCCGCCGCGAACGGCTGGTCAACTTCGCGCGGCGCCGTCTGGCGGCGCAGCTCAAGTCCCGCGGCGCGCCCAATGCCGAGGTCGAAGCGGCCTCGGAGGCCCTCGATCCCGAGGTGCTGACCATCGCGTTTGCCCGCCGCTTCGCCACCTATAAACGCGCCAAACTGCTGCTCAGCGATCCGGAACGGTTCACCAGGATCCTCTTGCACCCGGAACGGCCCGTGCAGATCATCTTCGCGGGGAAAGCCCATCCCGCCGACAACCAGGGCAAGGATCTCATCCGCGCCCTGATCCATTTCATGCGCGAAAACGAGGTGCGCAACCGCTTCGTCTTCCTCGAAGACTACGACATGAACGTCGCCCGCTACATGGCCCAGGGGGTGGACTGCTGGCTTAACACGCCGCGCCGGCCCCTCGAGGCGTCGGGCACCAGCGGCATGAAGTCGGCCGCGAACGGCGGGCTCAACATCAGCATTCCCGACGGCTGGTGGTGCGAGGCGGAAGGCCTGGGCGAGAACGGCTGGAGCATCGGCCGCGGCGAAATGTATGAAAACCCGGACGAACAGGACGTCGTCGAGAGCGAGATGCTCTACGAACTCCTCGAACAGGAGATCATCCCGATGTTCTACGAACGCGGCACGGACGACCTGCCGCGCCGCTGGGTGATGCGGATGAAGAATGCCATGCGGACCATCAATCCGGTGTTCAACACCCACCGCATGGTGCAGGAATACACGGACCGGTTTTATGTGCCGGCGACGCAACGCCGCATTGTCCTGCAGGCCAACCAGCGGGAACGGTCCAAAGCCCTCGCGGAATGGAAGATGAAGGTGCGCGCGTGCTGGCCGCAGGTGCGTATTGCGGACATCGAGAGCGGCCCGCTCGACGGCCTGCCGTACGGCTCGAACCTCGAGGTGACGGCCGGGCTGTTTCTCGACAAGCTGTCCACCGACGACGTGGTCGTCGAAGTGTATTATGGCAACGTGGACAGCTACGGCCGCATCCACGACGGCCGCCAGGCGCCCATGGCGCTTCAGGAAGCGGCCAGCGACGGCGTGTACCGCTTTAAAGGCTCCATTTATTGCGACAAGACGGGCCAGCAGGGGTTCACCGTGCGCGTGATGCCCAGCCATCCCGACCTTGCCGACAAGCATGAGACGGCGTTGATCACCTGGGCCTGACGGGTCCGGATACAGGATGGTTCCGGGGGACGTGGCGCGCCGGGTCCCGGCGCGCGGAATCCGTGGAAAGGAGCATGGCATCATGGCAGTGAAACCTTTGCGGGTGGGCGTCGTGGGTACGGGATTCGGGCGGTATCATATGGAAGGGTTCAGCCAGGTGCCGGGCGTCGAAATCCTGGCCATCTGCGACCTGAACAAAGCGGAGGCGCAACAGTTTGCCGGCCAGTACGGCGCCAAACACGTGTTCACCAGCGCGAAGCGCATGTTCGCGATGGACGAGCTGGACGCGGTCTCCATCGCCGTGCCCAACGCGCTCCATGCCCCGATGACCATCGATGCCCTGAGCAAGGGCAAGCATGTCCTGATCGAAAAACCCATGACCATCACGCCGGCCGATGCCCAGAAGATGGCCGATGCCGCAAAGAAGGCGGGCAAGCTGCTCATGGTCGAACAGGCCCTGCGGTTCCGGCCCGAGGCGCAGCTGGTGAAAGCCTACGCCGACCGCGGCGAGTTCGGCGACATGTATTACGCGCGCTCCACCTGGTACCGCAGGAAAGGCTGGCCCCATCTCCACATGCCGCCGGACGGCACCCTCGGGCGCGGCGTCTGGTTTCTTCAGAAGCGCCTGGCCGGGTTCGGCGCGCTGGGCGACATCGGCGTTCACCTGCTCGACCTCGCGTGGTACCTGATGGGCACGCCCAGACCCGTGTCGGTCTCCGGCCAGCTTTTCCGCCAGGTGGCCGTGCCCGAGCTGAAGGCCAAGGGCCTGCCCGCGGAAGTCGAGGAAATGGCCGCGGGCCTCATCAAGTTTCAGGGCGGCAAGACCATCATGGTCGAAGTGTCCTGGGACACCTACACCAAACCCGCCATGGAGTGTTTCCTCATGGGCAACCGGGGCGGCGCGAGCGTGTTCCCCGCCCAAGTGTTCCGGGGCGGCGACATCGACGAGACCGTCGACATCGAGACCCAC
>JAAYAQ010000189.1 GCA_012719295.1 Candidatus Hydrogenedentota bacterium
GGCACGTTCACCTGCCCGTTCGAGATATACCGCAGTTTGGCCGCCTGGTTGCATATCTGGTCCATGGCCAGCATCGAGAAATCAATCCACATCAGGTCCGCGATGGGACGCATGCCCAGCAACGCCGCGCCCGCCGCGGTCCCCGCGATCGCCAGTTCCGAGATGGGCGTGTCGCGCGAACGGTCCTCGCCAAACTGCGCGGTGAACCCTTCGGTCTGCTTGAAACAGCTTCCGTGCGGGCCGACGCCCTCTCCCATGACGAAGACCGACGGATCCAGCTCCATTTCCTGCCGCATCCCTTCACGGAGCGCCTCTACAAAACGGATTCTCCTGGGCATACGCATCCTTTCTACGGCTCGGCCACGACGGGCGCAATGGCCTCGTCCGAGCACGAAAATCCTTCTCCGGGCGCCAACAGGCGCACTGAAACCCCCGGGCACTTCCGCGCGCAGGCCTGCACAAAGGCCTCGGGGTCGCCGTTGTGCTCCTTGAACATCCAGAAATGGCAGGGCACCACGACCCGCGGCGACACAATCCCCGCAAGCTCGGCCGCCTCGCCGGCGTCCAGGTTGCCGAAGCGGCCGTTAATGCACACGAGCAGCACGTCCGGCCTGAGATCGAGCAACGGCTGCATGCGCGGCAGATTCAGGGCCGTGTCGCCCGTGTACAGCACACGCACCCGGCCAAAATCGAGCAGCAGGGAGAGCGCTTCCGGCGACAGCTCCCCGTGATCCGAGCGCGCCGCAACCACCTCCACACCGTCGAGCGGGTAACGGTTTCCGGGTTCGAGCAGCGTTATCCGGTCCTCTGGAATACCCATCTTCCTGTATTCGGGAACACAGGAGCAGGCCCCCGCGAACCGGCAGGCTGGATTGTTGCCCGCGATCACCGGCAGCGCCTCCGTGTCGAGATGGTCCAGATGCTCGTGCGAGTTCAGCACCCAGTCCGCGCGCACGTCGCCGATGGCCATCGGCGGCAGCGAGAGCCGCTTGAACCCGAACGCCTTCTCGACCACGTTCGAGAGGTAGGGGTCCAGATACATCACCGCGCCCGTGCCGGACTTGAAGACAAACCCCGCCTGGGCGAGCCACCACAGAACCGCACCACCCTCCGGGACGCGCGCACGTTCGATTTCCGAGGCCAGCATGTTGAGCCGTCGCTTTCTGTCACAACTCGGCAGCCACGGGATTGCGCAGCACGCCGATACCTTCGATCTCGACTTCGCACAGGTCGCCCGGCTTCAGAAATAGCGGCGGTGTGCGGGCCATCCCGACCCCGCACGGCGTCCCCGTAAAGAGCATGGTTCCCGGCAGCAGCGTCGTCGACCGGCTGAGATAACTTACGAGACTGGCCACATTGAATACCATATCGCTGGTCGACTGGTCCTGCACCGTCTCGCCGTTCACGCGCATGCGAATCCGGAGATCGCTGGGATCGAGGCCGGTCACCACCCACGGGCCCGCCGGCGCGAACGTGTCAAAACTCTTGGCCCGGGCCCATTGGCCGTCGCTACGCTGGCAATCGCGCGCCGAGACGTCATGCCCGCAAGTATAGCCGAACACATAATCGAGCGCGCTCTCCACCGGCACGTTTCTGGCCGTGCGTCCGATGATGGCCACCAGCTCGGCCTCATAGTCGACCTGCGCCGGAGCGGCCGCGGGAATGACAATCGGCGCCTCATGGCCCGTCAGCGACGTGGTCAATTTGATGAAGAGCAGCGGCGCTTTCGGCAATTCGTCGGCGGTCTCGGCGGCATGTTCAACGTAATTGCGGCCCACGGCGAGAATGTTCGGCGGGTCGCATGGCGGAAGGTACTGCCCGATATCCTCCACACGCAGGATCTCCCCCGTGGGCTCGGGGGGCTCGAACAGACCGCCGCGCAACACGCGGACCGTCCCGTTGTCCTCCACCAAACCGTATACGCCGCCCGGATAGCGCGCGGTGCTGAATCTGACGAACTTCATGATTCTGGCTCCTTCCATGTTTTCCGCCTCACACAAGGCGCGATACGGGGTCTTTTCCCTGGAGAAAGTCGCGCGCGGCCTCGGCCGCTTTGCGCTGGAGAAGCTCCACGGCCTTTTCCGACACCGAGGCCGCGTGGCTGGTCAGAATGACGTTCGGAAATGTGCGCAGGGGGCTCTCCGGCGGCAGGGGCTCCTCTTCGAACACGTCGAGCCCCGCGCCTCCGAGCGCGCCTGACTTCAAGGCGTCCACGAGTGCGGCTTCCTCCACGAC
>JAAYAQ010000190.1 GCA_012719295.1 Candidatus Hydrogenedentota bacterium
AACGGCATGTCCAGTTCCGGGGAGAACGGCCCGCCCGGCGTTTCGCGAAACGCCGCCGGACCCGCAATAAACCCCAGCAGCTTCTGATCCACCGAATACAGTTTCACCCGGACCAGGCCCTTTTCCGCGGTGACAAGCGTGCCGTCCGAACGAAAGGCAATATGGGCGGGGTTGCAGCACCCGCAGAAACCGTCCGGCTCCATCGAGGGACGGTACCACGAGGAAACCGGCTCGCCGGTCGGGCGGTACTGTTCGAGACCGTGCCGGCCGGGATTGACCGCCCACATCGCGCCGGCATTGTCGAACGCAACATCAAAATAGGGACTGGGCACGATCAAACCGGGGATGTCCCTCGCCGCGTCCTTTTCTCCAATTCGAGCCTGCAGGTTGCCGCCATAATCAAAACGCAGCACCACGCGGTTGCCGGCGTCCGCGACATAGACGCTGCTTTCGTCCGCCGCGATAGAGGTGATGTGAACACGCTCCCCCGGGAACGCCCAGGTCTGTTCCGGTTTTCCCATGGCATCACGCACGTCCACGTGGTCCGCCATCCCGAGCAAAATCCTGCCGTTGGGCGCGGCGGCCACGCAGTCCGGCGTTGCCGGGAGGGCGTAGCGCGCGCGTTCCGAACCGTCCAGTCCGCAGACCAGAAGCGTCTTCTCTCCCGCGACGAAAATGGCGCCATCCGGCGTGGCCGCGAGCGCGCGCAGCCCGGGGATGCCGGGGGTGATCGGCGCGAGTTCGATGGCCATCACCCGGTCGGGCTCGACCTGCTCGAATGGGGCGACATCGTATCGGAACGATTCCGGCGGATCCGGGCGCCTGCTGTTCACCGCGAACCACACGGCCGCGCCAACCGCCGCACAGGCGATCGTTACCCATATCCACAGGGGCATCAAGCGATGGTTTTCGTCACTCACTGGCTCACGCCCTCCCCCGGCGTCGCGCTCACGTCGATACACACCATCCGCGTGGAATCCCGCAACAGCATCCGCGTACCTGCGATCGCAATCGGCCCCCACGCATCCTGTCCATCCAGAACACGCGCCTGGGCGAGGGCGGCGTACTGTTCGCGGTGCTGCTGGATGACGGTCAGCACGCCGTCATCGCTGAGGACGTAGAACTTCCCGTCCGCCAGAATGAACGGCCCCAACCCGAACCGGTTGGCCGGGCCGCTGGACCATACAAGAGACCCGTCCGGGTCGTAACAGACGAATTGACCGCGCAGGGCGCCCGCGTCTTTCGGCATGATAGCATGAAGCAAACCGTCATAATAGACGGGCGACTGCTGCTCACAGGCCAGCCATTCCGCCGGACCCCGCTCGAACACCGCTTCCGCCCGGAACGCATCGCCGTCCCTGCGCAACTGCACCATCAGGCTCCCGTTGCCGTATCCCGCCGTACAGAATATCCGGCCATCGTCCAGCGGCACGGGTGATGGCGCCACAACATTGGCGGCCCAGGGCTGTTCCCAGAGTATCCGCCCGGCGTCCGGGCCGTCCGCGGCGATTCCCACAATCCCGCCGGTGGCGCAATAGACAAACATGCGCGTCCCTTCGAACACCATGGGCATGATCGACGAATGCGACATGTTCCAGCCCCGGGGATTCGGGGTCTGCCAGACGGTCTCGCCCGTGGCGCACGTCCGCGCGGCGATCAGGATGTCCGGGCCCGCGGGAGCGAGAATGGCCAGCCCGTTGTCGATAAGCGGACACTGCCCCGTGTACCAGAGCGGCTCAGTAGTGCCGTATTCGTCTTGCATCGAGACGCCCCATCGAAAAGCCCCGGTCTTCGCGTCGAGGCACACGACATGGCACCGCGGCCCGATGGTGACCACGAACTCGTCCGTCACAGCGGGGATCGTGCGCGACAAGCCGTGGTTCCGCTTGATGTTCACCGGATACGAGTGCCGCCAGATCTCCTGACCGTCCTCGAGTGAAAAACACCGGACGGCATCCGCGCGGGCGGACTCGTCGTAATCCAGCACGTAGACCCGGCCGTTCAGGACGGCGGGCGCCGCGTGTCCTTCCCCCAGCTCAACCGACCACAGGATGTCCGGGCCGCCATCACGAAAGGCTTCGGCCAGGCGGTAATCTTGTTTGCAGATGTTGTCGAAATCGGGGCCGCGAAACCGGGGCCAGGCGCCCGGCAACGACGCGGCGACACCGCCGAATTCCTGATGCGTTCCAGAAAGGTCGGTCGCAATGTCCGCGGTCGCCCCGTCCTCGGGACGACCGTCGCGTCCGGGAAGATTGACCACGATGTCGTGCGGGGGACGGCAGGCCAGCCACTGCTGAAGCGCAACGAGCGCGGCGGCGGCCGTCACGGCCCCCGCGACGACCGCGAAAACGCGGCTTGCCGTTGAGTCCTTCATTCGCTCACCCGCACCAGGCCGGAACCCGGCACGCGCTTCTCACGGGTTCTTCAGATCGAGACATTTCATCGTTTCCTGGTCGCGCAACAACAGCCGCCCCTGCGACAGGGCCATCGGCGACCACATCTTGTTGCCATCAAAGATCTTGGCGCGAGCCAGTTCCTTGTAACCCTCGGGAGAAGGTTCGATCAGATGAAGCATGCCGGTTTTGCCATCAAGACTGATGATCATCCCGTCGGCCAGGAGAAGGTTGCCGCGTTCGAACTGGGGCAAGTCGCGCGAATCGCGCGTGCGCCATTTCAGCTGGCCGTCGAGGGTCATGCAGATCATGCCGTCGGTTCGCGAATTCGTGTTGCTGTGGGCATACAGGTGCCCGTCGTAAACCAGTGGCTGGTGAATCTGGCTGCCGCACTCGTCCGTCCGGAAAAGCTCCGTTACCCCGAAGCCATCACCTTCGCGCTTGATCTGGATCATTGCCGAACCAGCATCGTAGCCCCCCGTGATAAACAGCCGGTCGCCGGACAGCGGCGTCGGGTAGGGAATCGGAATCTGACATTGAAATCCATCATACGCCCACAGAATGCTCCCGTTCTCGAGCGAGATGCCCGCGGTTTGCCCGTACGCCGCGACCATGACCGCCTGCTCCACGCCCGCCAGTGTGGTCACCACCGGAGTCACGTAGCCCACTTTGCCCAGCCCGGGACTCTGCCACACCAGTTCCCCCGTCTCCCGCTGGTACGCCGCGACAAACGCGTCGTCGGCCTGCGGCGCAACAATCACCAGGTCGCGCCACAGACTCGGCGCCTGGGACACGCCCCAGCTCGACGGCTTGTTCCCAAAATCGGCCAGGATGTTCTTGCGCCACACCGGCTGGTGCGTTTTCCGATCCACACACAAAAAGTCGCCCAGCATCCCCACCGAATACACGTGCGTTTCCGTCACCGTCGGGGGCGTGCGGGAACCGCTGTGTCCCACGCTCCCCGGGGCATCGTACGCGTAATTCCAGAGCTCGGCGCCAGTAGCCAGATCGAGGCACCGAAGCACGTCCTGCCGTTCCTCCACCCGATCGAGGATGTAAATCTCCCCGTCACGCACCGCCGGCCCCGCGTAACCCTCACCCAGCGGAAACGACCAGAGCTCGCGCGGGCCGCCTTCGGGCCACGACCGCATCAAACCCGACTCGGGCGACACGCCGTTGCGGGTGGGCCCCTGAAACTGCCACCAATCGGCCCAGACCCCGCTGGAAATCATGAAACCCGTCAGGACGGCTACGGCGAACCTGGTTCGCGGGTGCACACAAATCATGGTAATGAGACTCCTGTGAAAGCGACGGTGCTCTACGGCCGTTGTACGAACAACAAGGCAGGTGACAATACTGCTGTCCGTGGAATGTCCACAGGAGTCATTATGCGAAAATTCCCCCGGAGCTTCAACTTTTCCGCGCTGCGCCGCGTCCGATCACGTTGTCCGCACAGGCGCTACAAGCGGCCCGGGAATGGGCCTCCCCCCGTCGCTGTTTTCTGGGGAGCGTCTTGCGTTCCCGGCTACCGATCGCGTAATCTCTCCCGCAGGTGCGGTGTATCTACTCTGGAGTGCTGTCCATGAAAACGTTCGCTGTTGCCCTGGTCGCAGGCATGGTGCTGGCTGGAGCTGCTGCCGCGGCGGATTCTCCGCAATTCCGGGGGCCCCACCGCGACGGCACGTTTCCGGAAACGGGACTGCTCAAGGAATGGCCGCTCGAAGGCCCCCCGGTGGCCTGGGTCGCCGACGGCATCGGAGCGGGCTACGCCTCGGTATCGGTCGTGGGCAGTTCCATCTACGTACCGGGAATGCTCGAAGATCAGCAGGGGGTTCTGTTTGTTCTCGACCTCGCGGGGAACATCCAGGGCAGATACCCCTACGGCCCGGAAACGCTGATCAAACAGGCGCCCGGCGCCCGTTCCACCCCCACCATCGACGGCGACCGCCTGTACCTGATATCCGGGTTGGGGGTTATCACCTGCTTCCAACTGCCCGGCTGCGCCATCCTCTGGCAGGTGGATACGATGAAACGCTTCAACGGCACCATGATTCAGTGGGCAATTGCCGAATCTCCCCTCATCGATGGCGAAAACGTCATATGCACCCCGGGCGGGCCCGACGCAAGCGTCGCCGCCCTCAACAAGATGACCGGCGAAACCGTCTGGACCAGCAAGGGATGGAGCGAGCCGTCGGCGTACTGTTCGCCGGATGTGTTCGAGGTCGGCGGGCGCCGCATTATCGTCACGATGACCGCGAAATCAGTGGTTGGCGTGGATGCCGCAACCGGCGCGTTCCTCTGGAGCCACCCGCACGAGACCGACTACGACATTCACGCCGTCACGCCCGTGCTGCACGACCGCATGCTCTATTACACCGGAGGCTACGGCTCCGGCGGCGGCATGTTGCTTCTCTCGGAAGACGGTTCAAGCATCACACCCCAGTGGGCCGACAAAAACCTCGATTGCCAACACCACGGCGTGGTGCTCGTGGACGGTTACATCTACGGCACGGCCCACAAGAATCGCAACCTGATGTGTCTTGAACTTGAAACCGGCAAGCTGGTCTGGGAAACTCAAGAGGTTCGTCAGGGCGCCGTCGTCTACGCCGACGGCATGCTGTATGTTTACGAAGGACCCAGAGAGGGCACCGT
>JAAYAQ010000191.1 GCA_012719295.1 Candidatus Hydrogenedentota bacterium
ACCTTTGACGGAGGTTTTTGTTGCCTGTCCGCGTCATTGGGCTTCCTGAGGGCGCCAGAGGGCGTGGGAGGAGGTCGGTCCGTGCGTGAGCGGCGGTTTAGTCGTGTCCGTCGCGAGCTTGAGCAGGAGTTTCAGGTTGTAGGCAAGACAGATCCAGCTCCATTCGGTTCGGACTTTGTCAAGACCGCGCAGCAGGAACTGACGTATGCCCATGTGGACCTTTATTCGGGCGAAGACGGTCTCGATGAGGGGGCCTCGTCGTTTGTACAGTTGGATTCCCTCTTGCGTCGCCATGCGGCGGCCGACCGTATCACGCAGGTCTTGGTATTCGTCGCGCCTGAGGGTGCGGGTCCGCGTGTTTTTGACCAGGCATCGCCCGGCAAGAGGACAGTCCGCGCCGCCGGGGCATTCGTACACGCGGTAGCGTGCCCCGTGACGATTCGTGCCGCAGCCGCCCGGTGTGAGCCTTTTGCCCATGGGGCAGCGGTATTCGTCGCGTTGGGAATCGTAGAGAAACGCGCTGGAGGCAAGCCTGGCGCCATTCATCGGCAGTTTGGCCCATTGCTCCCGGGGAACAGGTTGGGCGGGATCGGGCCGGTTGGCGGGATTGGTACCGCGAAAGTCGGTTTCGGTCGGCATGCATGCTTCCACGTTTTCGGCATCCAGTTTCTTCAGGTTTGGGCCGCAGGCGAAGGCGCTGTCGGCCACGATGCACTGCGGGTTTCCCCCCAGGCGCCGGGCCCGTTCCACGGCGGGCATGACAACGGAACTCTCCCGCGTCCCTTCGGGAACATCGGCGGAGATGATGGCGCCGCTGGCGGCGTCCACAACCGCGGTGGGCGTGTAGTTGGGGGCGAAACCGCCGTCTTTGTTCGGAACTACCATGGCATCCGGATCCGTCACGGGAACCTGAACAGGAGCGGCGTTGGCGCCTTCTTTCTGGCGCCGGGCCGCGTCGCGCGCTTCAGCGACTTCGATGGCCCTCTCGTATTGGGCGAGCTCGGCGCGGAGGCCTTCGATTTCCTCGCGCAGCGCCGCCTTTTCCTGCGCCCCTTCGTCTTCCCGCGCGTCGGTCTCCGCCATCTGCGCCAGTCGATCATTGAGCAGCCGGGCAACTTGGCCAGCGTGGCGTTTCAAGGTCTCCCCCGTAAGCGCGCCGTGCAAATTGCTGTTGGCCCGCATGCGCGTTCCGTCACCCACCAGCAGGCCCAACGCGTTTTCCACCGCCTCGCACAGCCGTTGGGCGAACCAGTCGTTCAGACCGCTGAGCAAATCGCCGAAATCCGTGCGGAAGTTCGCGAACGTGGCGTGGTCGATGGTGCGTCTGCCGAGAAACCACTGGAAGTCCAGCCGTTCCCGCGTGGCATCCTCCAACTGGCGGCTGCTGCGAACGCGCACCATCAGGCCGTAAAGGATGCACCCCGCGAGCAATCGGGGATGAATCGCAGGCTGGCCTCGAAGCGAAGGACGGTAGCGTTCTTCCCACGGCGACCAATCCACCCGTTCAAGCAACTCATCCACGACCCGAATCCGATGGTCCCACGCAAGCAAATCGTCCAGCGTCATCATCACGTACTGGTCCCGCGAGAGTTCCGGCCCCGCCCATTTCCTTTCCGACATGGCGTCTCCCCCTGGTTCAATGGCCCATGCAATAATTGTAGCAGAAATGGACATAAATATCTAGTGAATTCTTCGACAGGCCCC
>JAAYAQ010000192.1 GCA_012719295.1 Candidatus Hydrogenedentota bacterium
AGGTCGCCGTGGAGACCAGCGCGATTCTCGTGGATCAGTACGCGGCGTTCACCGAGTATGCTCAAAAAAGCAATCTCCACTACCTGATGAACGACGCGCTGCATCCCAACGAATACGGGCACCGGTTTAAGGCGAATCTGCTGTTCCAGACGCTGGGCATTCACGACCCGGAAAGCACCGTGTGCCGGCTGTTCATACCCCGCTGAGCGCCGGGCGCGGGCAGGGGGCTCTTACGGCCACAGGACGGGGCCGGCTTCCCGGAGCGTCTCGTAGCTGTCCCAGACGTACCCGAAGACCAGGTAACACAGAAAAAAAAGCAGCGCGGTCAAGGCCGTCACAAGTACAGTGAAAGCGAGCTTGTTCAGGGCCGACATTTTCGGCGACCACCACGCCAGCGGCAACGCGAGCGCGCCCAGGACGAAGAGGCCGAGCACCCACACCCAGACCGGTTCGTAGTACCATTTCGTGCCGCGGCTCAACCTTCGACCGCAATGGCGGCAGTAGTGGTCCCCCTCCCCCACCTCGCGTCTGCATGCGGGGCACCCCGCGGACGTGCCTGGGGGACGGGCCGGGTTTGCGGGGTTCGGGTCCACGGGAGATCCTCTTCGGGTATGGGTTACGCCGAAACATTCTAGGGCAGGCGCGGTCAGGGATCAACGAGCGCGGCCGGTGACGGCGGTCTGGTGGACGTGGTGGACGGTTTGGCTGAGAACGCGCCCTGTTCCGGGGGGCAAGGCGACGATCATGGTGCGCAGGCTTTGGATTTTCCGGGGCTCGAGGGTCAGGGGGTCGAGGAGGGCCAGGGGAACCGGCCGGGAAGGACGAGCAGGTGCGGCGCGGTTGCCGGGAACGGCGCGTCGAGCCGGAAGCTGGTCTCGCTCTGCACCTGCACGGAGATCTCCGGCACGGGCTCGAGCGGCAAGACGTCAACGGGTTTCGCGCCCTCCACGAGAACGGACACGTTATTCTCCTGCACACGGCTCTGCATACGGACGCCCTTGCGCGTGAACACGTTGATTGGGGGGGCCGCGTGAATGCCCCCTGAAAACGCCGGCAATTCCGGGCGGTAGGGCAGATTCCGGTCATCGAAAACGAGGGAAGCCGACAGGCACAACGGCGCGCCCTCGATATACTGAATGTCGGGGGATACCAGCAGCGCCTCACCGGATGCCGGGGCGGTGTCCGTGCCGTTTGCGAGGCGGAGCTGAGCGTGAAAATCGCGCAGCATGGCCCCCGCCACGCGCCACTGCATGACGGCGTGCACCTGCATGAGCATGAAGACCAGGCAGAGCAGGGACGTGCCGGCGATGGTGAGGCGCCGCCACTTGGGGTGGTCCATGATGCGGTGAAACAGGGCGGTCAGGCCCACGGTGAACAGCGCGTTCGCGAGCAGCAGTTGTCCTCCGCCAATCAGATGGACCGGATCAACGGCATGCCCGCCTCCGAATACCCTGACGGCGGGCATGGCCAACAGGGCAAACAGGAGCATCGGACGCCGGGCTTTGCGGTATATGAGAAACACCATGGCAAGCACGGCCGCTGCCGCGAGCCATCCCAGCCAGGGGTGCTCGTGAAGGGTTTGGGCGGTGCCGGGCAGGAAGCCGATGGGATACACGATGAAATACAACGGCCCGAACATCGCGGCTACGTCGCCGCCGTGCGCAAACAGGGTGTCGCGATGTAGAACCGCCGCGCCGAGGCCCACGAGCAGGATCGGCCCCAGGCGGGCCGCCCGTCTGGAAACGCCATCCGATGCCAGCACCGTCTCGAACAGGGCGCATACAAGGACCAGTCCGATGTTTTCAGGCGCCGTTATCGCGGCCAGGGCAAACAGCGGCGCCGCGAGCAGCAGCCATGCGAGCGAACCGGCGCGAACCGTCAGGCAATACGCATCCAGCGCGACCAGCGCCAGAAAACACGGCAGCAGATCGACCATGCCGCATAAATTGGCGACCGATTCGGTATGCACGGGATTCGCCATGAAGAGGACCGCGGCCAGCGTGCCCAGCCACCACGGGCCTCGATGCCCCAGCTTCATGAGGTAGAAGATCGCAATCATGCACCCGTACAGGAGGACGATGTTGACCGCGTGATACGGCCAGAATGTGCTGCCAAACGCGTGTTGGAGCGCCTGCCAGACCGGAGCGAGTGCCGCCGGCAGGTCCTGTGCGGCGTAATCGCGTCCCATCGGATAAACGCCGAGGGCCCAACTGAATACCAGGAGCACATAGACGGCCATCGAGACCCAGTCGAACAACTGGGGGTAGCGGGCGCGCGGATGCAATCGCACGGGCGCGGGGGTCTCGTCAGGCGTCTTGCTCATAGCGGCAGAGTCTACTGGCGCAGGACGGCGAGGTCAACTGAACGACCCGGGCAATCGCACTAAAAACCAGATGGAAACCATCAGTTCGCCGGAAGAACTGGTGCTCTCCACCGACCCCAAGTCAGCGCATTCGCCAAAAGAAAATGCAGATGTCCGCACGAAACGGCGTTCTTTAACGTCTTTCCTGCGCAAGCAGGAATCCAGAAGACTTCTGGACCCCTGCTTGGGCAGGGGAGACGAGGACCGGGGTCACACACGACCCGTCTCACGAAGACCTTTTGTGCGGGGCGCATTAAGTGCAATTGCCCTGACTGAACGACCCGGTGTTCGCGGGAAGACGCATCAGATGGAACCGGCAGAAGCGCCTCAGACCCGGATGCCCTGGAAGAACTGCCAGATGGTCTGGGATGCGTCGAAATCCCGGTTGGTCTTGCCGATGATCCATTCCGCGAGATACTGCTCACCGCCGGGCCAGGTGTGGCCCCCGCCGTCGACGCCGTAAAACACCACATCCGCGCCGGTGTCATGGGCCGGATACACTTGGCGCCAGGCCCGGGTCTCGCCGCCGCCGGTTTTCGGGAGCCATTCGCGTTCAGCGGCAGCGGCGGCCCTGTTGTGGCGCACCCAGAATGCCACGCAGTCTTCGACGGACACCACCTGTCCGTGTTCGCGCGTGCCCACGCGAACCGGGCCGCCCTTCCAGGGAACAATCGGATCGCTGGTGCCATTGATGAGGAGCGCGGGCACGGGCCGGGACGGCGCCAGGGTGTCGTAGAGTCCGGCGGGGATGGAACCCATGACCATGCCAAGGCCGCCGACGAGTTCCGACCGTTCGCAGGCCAGCCGGTGGCACATCATGGCGCCGTTGGACGCGCCGGTCACAAAGACCCGGGCGGGGTCGAGACCGTGCTGCCGGACGAGCGTTTCGATCAGCATGGCCAGAAACCCGGCGTCGTCCACCTCATGAACGGGCGTCGAGCCGGTCGCGGGCCGGCGTCCGTCGTTCCACGCCTTGTCGACCGCCTCGGGATAGACCGCGATGAGGCCTTCGCGTTCCGAGACCTCATCGAACCGCGTGATCCGGGCGATGAGACGCGCGTCTCCCCCGCCGCCGTGCAGGACGGCGAGCAGCGCCGGCCTTTCTGCGAGGCGGCCGGGAAGGTGCAGGCGGTAGGAACGCGTGAGCCCGCCATGGTGGATCTCGTGCAGGGTGACTGGCATGATCCCTCCGAACACACGGCAACCGATTCACGACGGCATCATAGCGGAGCGATCCCGCCGAACGCGAGCAGCCACAGGCGTCTGTGACACGATGTCGCCGCCCGGCCGGAACAAAGCCGGTGAACAGGGGTGTTAAGGTGAGTATGAGCGGCCAGTTTGAGACCACGATACGGCAGGAACCTATGACGGAGCGCGAGATGCGTTTTGCGCCCTGCGCCAGGCGGACGGCCATCGTCGGCGTGGGCGCGGTCGGCTCCACTACGGCCTACGCCATGCTTCAGACGGGCACGGCCAGCGAACTCGTGCTTCACGATCACGACCGTCTGCGTGCCGAAGGCGAGTACATGGACCTGCAGCATTGCCTGCCGTTTACGCATCACTCCGCCATGTCGGTGCGCGGCGCGGACGAGATCGCGGGGTGCGGCCTCGTGATTGTTACGGCGGGGGCCGGCCAGAAACCCGGCGAATCACGTCTGGATCTGGTCAAGCGCAATGCGGACATTTTCGCGTCCTTCTTCCCGTTGCTGTCGAGGAACAACCCCGACGCGATCTTCCTGATCGTCACCAACCCCGTGGACGTGATGACGCGCGTCGCGCTGAAACTCAGCGGTCTGCCTCCGCAGCAGGTCATCGGCACGGGCACGGTGCTTGACACCGCGCGTTTCCGCACGCTCATCAGCCAACACTGCCGCATTCTGCCGCGGCACGTGCATGCCATGGTCATTGGCGAGCACGGCGACAGCGAGGTCATGGTCTGGAGCCGCGCGAGCATCGGGGCGTACCGCGTGGCCGAGTATTGCGACTACCTGAAGATCCCCCTGACGACCGAAGATGTCGAGCGCATCAACAACGACGTCCGCAATGCGGCGTACCAGATCATCGAGCGCAAGGGCGCCACCCATTTCGCGATCGGCGTCGCCACGAACCGCATTGCCGAGGCGCTGGGGATGAACGAAAGCTCGTTGTACACGGTAAGCCGGCGCTGTGAGGGGATCTTCGGGCTGCAGGACGTGTGCCTGTCGGTGCCCACTCTCATCGACCGGCGGGGCGCCCACGCGCACATGGAGATCGGGCTCTCCTCTTCCGAGCACGCGGCCCTGCTCCGCAGCGGGGAAGTCCTCAACGAGGTCTACGAAAGCCTGGGTCTGTAAACGCGGGCGGGAGCCGGAACCGTCTTTCCACTTTCCCTCCGGCTCGTGATACCATGCGGCGATGCTGAACCAAATGTGTGGGAGGATTACCGGTGTTGGGCGTTTCCATGTGCATTCTAAGCGGGGTGGTCGCGATGGTATCGGGTGCTGCAACGGATGATTTCGGGGAGGCCGCGTGGCTGCGGGATCCCGTGTTCGAGGGCGTCGGGATCATCGACGTTTTTCACAAGGAGAAGACGGAAAAACCGGAACTCTCGGGGCCGCGCAACGTGCACACGCTCCTGCGCAAGCAGATCGCGCTTCCACAGAAGCCGGCCTCGGCCATGCTGGCGATCACGGGAGACGACTACTACGTGTTCCACATTAACGGCGCGTTCGTGGTGCAGGGGCCGGAACCCGGCTACCCGTTCGCGCATCCCTACTACAAACTCGATGTGACCGGCGCGCTTCAGGCAGGCGACAACACCCTTGCGGCCCATGTCTACTACCAGGGGCTTCTGAACCGGGTCTGGAACAGCGCCGACAACCGTTCGGGGTTCATGATGGCGTTGACCGTCACCTATGAAGACGGGTCCAGCCAGCGGTTCGTGACCGACGAGTCGTGGAAACTGCATACCCTGACCGCCTTTCCCACGGGCCGGACTTTCGGCTATGACACGCAGTATGCCGAGGACATCGACATGCGCGCGATCCCGGCGGGCTGGCGCGTGAATGGCTTTGACGATTCGGCGTGGCGCGCTCCCCTGTGCGGAAGGCAGGATCACGAGTTTGTGGAACAGATGACGCCGCCGCTCGAACACTGGCGCGCCAACCCGCGCGTGGTGGAAAAGAAAGCGGAAGGGCACTACTTCTACGATTTCGGGATGGAGGTGGTCGGCCACACGCGGATCCGGGTCAAGGGTCCGGAAGGCCACAAGCTTGAAGTGCGTCACGGGGAAGAACTTTCAGCGCCCGCGACGGTGCGCTACGAGATGCGCGCGAAATGCGTGTACCAGGAGTTTCCCATTCTGTCCGGACGCGACGAGACCATCGAGTTCTTCGATTATCGGGCATTCCGGTACATGGAGGTTCTTAATGCGCCGGAGGAACCGGAAGTGTGGGTGGATGTGCGGCACCATCCGTTTGATCCCGAAGCCGCCACGCTGAAGGCCTCCGACGACCTCCTGGTGAAAATCTGGCAGCTCTGCAAGAACGGGGTCCAGTTTGGCGCGCAGGGCAGCTTTCTGGATTGCCCCTCGCGCGAAAAGGGCCAGTATCTGGGCGACGCCCTGATTACGGGCCATTCCCATGTGGTGCTGACCGGCGACGGGTCACTCCTCGCGAAGGCCATCCAGGATTTCGCGCACTCGCGGCGGATCTGTCCGGGGCTGATGGCGGTTGCGCCGGGCAGTCTCATGCAGGAGATCGCCGAGTACTCGCTTCAATGGCCTCTGGTGCTCCGCACGTATTACGACTATACCGGCGACGCGGAGTTTACCCAACGGATGCTTGACGACGTGTTGCCCGGCCTCTTTGGATACTTCGAGCAGTTCGAGTCCGAAAACGGTCTCCTGACGGGCGTGACCGAGAAATGGGTGCTGGTCGACTGGCCCGACAACCTTCGCGACGGGTACGATTACGAATACGCGAAAGAGCGCGAGAACACGGTTCTGAACGCGTTTTACTATGCTTCCCTCGATGCGGTGGCCGGGCTGTGCCGCGACCTCGACCGGGATCCGGCGCCGTATGAACGCAAGGCCGCGCATGTCCGGGAGGCGTTTGTCCGGCATCTGCTCGACGCCGATACGCACTTGTTCGTGGACGCGCCCGGGTCCAGCCACAGTTCGCTGCATGCGAACGCCCTGCCTCTGGCGTTCGGCCTGGCGCCCGAGGAGGCCGTTCCCGCTATCGTGGACCTGATCCGCGAGAAGCGCCTGAGCTGCGGCGTGTATATTGCCCCGTTCGTGATCGAGGCCTGTTACCGCGCCGGGGAACCGGAACTCGCGTACGACCTCATTACGTCAAAAGACGAACACTCGTGGCACGAAATGCTCAAGCACGGCGCCACCACCTGCATGGAAGCCTGGGGACCCGATCAGAAATGGAACACGAGCTGGTGCCATCCCTGGAGCAGCAGTCCCGTATATCTCATTGCGGAACGAGTGGCCGGCCTGCGTCCCGCGGAACCGGGCTGGCGGCGCATCGCCTTCGAACCCCGCGTCCCGGCGTCGCTGGAGCACTTCGCGTTTCGCATCACCATCCCCCAGGGCACGGTTGACGTGACATTCAGCCGGGAGGACGGCTTCGCCCTCACCACCCCGCCGGGCGTTCCGGTGCGCGCGGAGGTCCCGGAAGGGGTCAAGGTGGCCGTCACCCACGCGCCGCGGCAACTGTCCGAACCGCAGCGCGGCGTGCTTGAAGCGCAAGACTGGCGGCAGCATGTGGGCGACGGCCCGGGCGTCTGGGTCTCCGTGGATGATCAGACCTTGCGGGTGGTTCGCGGCGACGCGATCATCTGGGAGAGCCCGTGCGCGACCGCCGAAAAAGGAACCGGCTCGGAGAAGGACAGTTTCAAAACGCCGCTGGGCTGGCATGAAGTGTTTGCCAAGACCGGCCACGGCGCGGCCTGGGGGCAGGTGTTCCGCAGCGGCGCGCCGACTCCCGAAGTGTGGAAGCCCGGACAGGGCACCGCGGAGGACCTTGTGCTCACGCGGGTTCTGTTTCTGGACGGTCTGGAGCCGGGGCGCAACAAGGGCGGCAACGTCGACTCCCGCGCCCGGTATATCTACATCCACGGAACCAACAACGAGGCCGCCCTCGGCTCCCCTTCGTCTCACGGCTGCGTCCGCTTGCGCAATGACGACGTCATCGCGCTCTATGACCTCGTGCCCGAAGGCGCGCGGGTGCTGATCACCGAGACCCGGCAGGTCAGCGAATAGCCGCGGGGCCCATGAGGCCGGGGCGTGCACGTCTCCGCCGCACCCATGCGGAATGCGGCGGCCGCGTCAGACGGCCGGGACCTCTTCGGGGGCTTCTTCGGGGGCGGAGCTCTCCGCGTCGCCGGGCGGGGCGTCGTCAGCCAGGGGCACGGGCATGATCTTGAAGATGCGCGTCTGCCCGGCTTCGATGGGGACGGTCATGACGCGCTTTTCGGGCCATCCGACGGCGGGATCGAGGAGATCCTGCGCGTTGTAGACGCCGCCCAGATCGATGATCCGCTCGCCGCCCGTGGTGGCGTGGATGGCGAGCGAATTGCGGCCGAAGTAGTAAAAATCTTCGGATTCCGGCGGGGCGCTTCGAACGTACTGGTAGATTTCAAGCGTGCGCAGGATTTCGCGCAGCAGTCCGACCGGCATGACCGGCTCCGCGCAATAGACGGACGTCCACCCCTTCTCGCCTTCGTCGTCGCCGAGGAACGCGATGGCCACACTGGCCTTGCCGCTGCCCGAATGCGTTGCGATCACGTTGACGTCGTCGTCCTCGATGTAGAACGACGGCGACCAGGCGGCGCCGTTGCCGAATTCGGTGCCGGTTGGAATCCACACGCCGCCCAGGGTGACCACGGATCCTGACGGCACCGGTTTATCATAGGGTTTCACCTCCATTTGAACGGTGGCGGTGATGTTGGCGGCGGCGTTGGCCTCGCCGTTGCAGTATCCGGGCGCATAGAGCCAGATCGCGGTCGCGCCGGTCTCGCGCAGCATGGTGTGCAGCACGTCGCGGCTCGCTGCGGGGATATGGAACGTGTTCAGGAAGAGGTAGCATGGCGTGGCGGGCACGGTTCCCGCCAGGAGGTCGCTGAGCAGGCATATCTGCATGGGCACGCCCGCACGCAACACGTTGGCCGGCAGGGTCCGGAGCAAATCGTTGTTGATCTCCGTGTCGCACACCTGGTGGAACCGGCCGGTTTCTCCCAGCACGACCGTCATCAGACGGCTCTCGGGCCGCCCGAACGGATCCAGCCCGTCGACCGGCTTCGCCTCGACGATGGGACTGTACATCGCCTTGAGGGACTTGAGAGTGCTCCACGCGGCCTCGTTGGGGAATTCCGGCGTGTCGATGGGGATGCGCCAGCCGAGCCCCATGCCCTGAGTCGCCGCGACCGCGAACACGTGGTCGAGCCGCTGGCGCAGGGTTTTCGCGGCGGCATCATCGCCGGCGGCCGCCGTGGGGTTCATGAGGGAGTCATCGAGGATAAGCCACGACTTGCCGTGATGCAGGGCGCTGTGAACCGCCCCCAGGATGCCCCCGCTCTGGTCGATGTCGTAGCCGTCGTACGCGGCAGGCGACACAAAGCCGTCGACCTCGCTGTTGAGCAGCTCGTTCAAAGCCGCATGGCCCGCGCAGTTGGTTGCCGGGCCGAACGTGAGCCCGTACGGGGCATGCACCCGGGCGTCGTGTCCTGCCGTGGCCTTAATCTGGGACGCGAACAGGGCCAGGGTTTCCGCCGTGTTCTCGCTGGCATAGTCGAGGTAGTCGACGTTGGGCCGTTCCGCGGGAAACTTGTGAAACACGGTGTGGCTGGCGCCGCTGAGAACTTCTTTCGGGATGGGCGCGGTTTCCATCGCCAGTTCCTTGTCGCGCCAGGCGGCACGGAACGCTTCGATGGTCTCATAGCGGGCCGTCAGCCACTCGCGGAACGCGGCGATGTTGGCTTCCGACCGGTCGTAGCCGCCGGGGTGCACCCACTGCCCGTCTTTCAGGCACCGCAGTATGCAGCCCCGCACCTGCGCGCCCGCGGGGTCGTTCTTCACGGCTGTGATGAGCGCTTCGAGACCGGTCCGGACAGCTTCCCGCCAGGCTTTCGATGCCACAGACACGTACGGCTGTTTCTCCCCGCCGATGACCATGACGGATTCGGGATGCGCTTCGAGCCAGACCGCGGGCGGGTCGAGCGGCACCGAGAGGACAATCTCCGCGTCGGCGCAGCCATCCACGATGGCGCGAATGGTGGCCAGGGCGGTGTCGGTGGAGACCCCGTGCTCGGGCCAGGGCAAGGGCGCTTCCGCGATGAACCGGTGGAAGCGGACGGGCCGTCCGTCCTCACCGGACATTTCCGCGGCGGCCTGTTGCACCTTGGCGCGGAGAGCGTCCGGGGCGCCGGGTCCCAGGCAGACATAGACGGGCGGTTCCGGCCATACCACCGGTTCGGGCGCCTCGAGGGCCGCTTCTTCGGCGCCGGGCGGCGTTTCTTCGGCGCCGGTCAGGATGTCCTGCGAAGAGAAGCCCCCCGCCAGCCCGCCGGCCCAGTAGCCCAGGAGCGCCGACGCGCCAATGCCTGCCAAAGCCAGCAGAATGTAAACATACAGGGGCCGCTGTTTACTGTTTCCGTATTCCGACATATTCCGCGAGAGCCTTCAATGCCACCGCTTCGTCGCCGAACACGCTCAGCGCCGCGGTCGCGTTTGCCACGAGTTCTCTGACCCTCGTTTCCGCGCCCGCAATCCCGAGGTGTGTCGAGAACGTGGTGCGTCCCGCATCTTCGGGGGCATGGCCGGCGTCGAGGAGGTCATCGGTTATCTGAAATGCCAGACCGAGGTTCAAGGCATATGCCTCAAGGGCCTGGAGCTTATTCGAGTCAATATCCAGAATACTTGCGGGAATGCGAACCGCCGCCAGGAACAGCGCGGCGGCCTTGTGCGTATAGATCTCGGTCAGCTGGTCGAGGGTCGCGCGCTTGCGGCGCACGGCCAGGTCCGCGTGCTGTCCGCGTACGATGCCGTCATGGCCAATGGCGTTCGAGAGCTGCGCAATCACCGGGGCCGCCGGGCGCCCGCGCCGGTCCGCATTGTCCGCTACAAGGCGGTAGGCGATTGCAATGAGATCCATGGCGGCCAGGACGGCGGTGGATTCGCCGAATACCAGGTGCGTGCAGGGCTGGCCGCGGCGGGTCCGGGCGTCGTCCATCGACGGCAGGTCGTCCAGAATCAGCGAAGCCGCGTGGACGAGCTCGATCGCGCACGCGGCATCGCTCACGTCGGCCTGTTCGAAACCGTTGATCTCCGCGACCACAAGCGCCATCAGCGGCCTGAGCCGTTTACCGCCGCGCAGCGTGCCGTAACGCATCGCGGCCGACACCTCGCGCGGTTCCTCGGCCTCCGCCGGCAGGATACGGTCCAACTGACGCTCGATGAACGTCTTGCGTTCGCCGAGGTACGTGGCAAGGTCAAATCCGGCCATGCGCGTTTCCTGTTTTAGGGTTCCGGAAGGTTGAGCGCCACGCGGACACCGTCAGGCGCGCTCCACCCGCAGCCAGCCGCCGAAATCGCACAATTCTCCCGTCTCGTCGGCGTCGAACACCTGGTGGGCGCGGAATTCGAGCACGCCTTCGGGACAGGTCAATGTCTGTTCCGCGCGCTCTGACGCGGCCAGCCGCGCAATAACGTGGCCTCCCGCAAAGACTTCGACCTCCGCACCACCCAGCGCAGGATAGCAATTGACAAGGGTGATGCGCAACTGACCGCCTTCCCATGGCATCGTGGCGCTCCGGGAGATGGGGCGCAGCTGTTCGCCATTCACGGACCGCTCGGCATACCAGCCGTTCTCGGGCAGTTCGACGCCGGGAAAAAACAGGACGTCGTGGCGGATCTGGTCCCAGAAGCGCGCGCTCGTGCCATACCGTCTTCGCGCGCGCCAGGCTTCAGGAAGGTAGGCCAGGCTGGCCCCCCACGCTTTCGCATGGCCCCACAGTTTCCAGTACTCACCGTCCAGAATGCCCCGCCCGACGGATTTGAGCTCGCCCAGGAGCATCCGGGGAAGCACGCCGCGCAATTGCGACGAAGGGAAGTTCCGCAGGACCAGCCGCATGCGGTTGCGCGTGTTCAGGTAGTATTTCTGGCGCAGGCGGTTGCCCGCGCCCATGGTGGCGCTGAACTTGTGCCGGATGACCGCCTCGGGGCAGTTCCATATCTCGAAACCGGCGTTCCAGATGCGCAGGCACAGGTCGAGATCGTCGAGGTAGATCTGAAAATCCGGGAGCAGGCCCGCCTTCCGCAGCGCGGCGCTGCGCAGGAACATGGCGCCGCCGCACACGCCGAGCACCTTGCGGGGCGTATTCCAGCGGGGGCCATCCAGGCGGCCCACGGCGATGTCCCACGACGAGCCGGTGATGGAGCATTCGATGCCCAGGGAATTCAGGAGATGCGGGGCGTCGAACAGCAGCATCTTCGGCGCAAGCGCACCGTACCCCGGACTGGCCTCGGCGGCCGCCACCAGTTTCTCGATGGCGTCGGGGGCGGCAGCGGTGTCGTTGTTCAGCAGGAAAACGTAGTCCGCGCCGGCGTCGAGCGCCTGTTCGATGCCCCGGTTGTTCCCTCCCGACCAGCCCAGGTTCTCCGGAAGGGCCAGGATCTCGATTCGCGGGTCGCGGTAACGTTCGCGGACGAACGCAATGGAGTCGTCGCGGCTGTGATTGTCGACCAGCATGAACCGGCAATTCCGGTACGTGCCCGCCAGCAAGGAGTCAAAACAGTCCGCGAGATGTTCGCGTCCGTTCCAGTTGATGATCAGCGCGTATACGAGCGGTTCAGACATGGCGGCCGCAGTATAGCAGGGCCCGGGAGCGCGGTGAACCCGGCCCTCATCTTGGGGTAGACAGTGAATATCCCCGGGGGGTAGAGTGTATGTACTCCAGCGGGGAGCTGCTGGGAAGGAGGGCCTGCATCATGTCACACGTCGCCGATTCCAGGGAAACGTCATCCAGACACTGGGGCTTCGCCCAGTTGCCGCGGCCGGCCGATACCGGGCAGACGCCGCCTCCGCCGCCCCCTCCCCCGCCGCCGTATTACTATCAGCAACCCGTGCAGCCGCAACGGCGGACGGATACCAACACCTGCCTCATCGTGGGCCTCATTCTCGGCGCGGGGGCGATCTTCATGATCGCCGTCATGGGCATCCTCGCGGCGATCATGCTCCCTGCCTTGTCGCGGGCACGCGAAGCCGCCCGGAGAGCCTCCTGCCAGAACAACCTGAAACAGGTGGGCATCGTGTTCAAGATGTATGCCAACGAGGATCCCCAGCAGTACTGGCCCCCGCTCAGCAGCACCGACGGCGCCTTCATGTTCCAGTCCGATGGGGTGTACCCCGAGTACCTGACCGACCTTTCCGTGCTTGCGTGTCCCAGCGACACCGACAATGCGGTCCAGGCCGTTGATGACCACAGCTATTACTATCTCGGGTACGTGCTGACGACCGAAGACGAATTCCTGGCGTTTCTGGAGAGTTATCCGAAGTTCATTGCCGAGGGCGCGGACTTCAGGCAAGACCTCCCCGCTCCACCGGGCCGCGGCTCGTTCGCGGGCAACACCTTCCTGCGGCTCCGGGAGAACGTGTTCCAGGAAATGGGCGGGCAGCCAAGCCAGGTGCCTGTAATGTTCGATGCCGCCTCGACCTCGGGCGCCGTCACCGAGTTCAATCACGTCCCCGGCGGCTGCAACGTGCTGTATATGGACGGCCACGTGGAATTCATCAAGTATCCG
>JAAYAQ010000193.1 GCA_012719295.1 Candidatus Hydrogenedentota bacterium
CCAGGGACACCTCGAAGCGGCGCTCTCGCAAATCGCCAACCGGCCCGTGCGCATCCACGGCGCATCGCGCACCGACGCCGGCGTGCACGCCCTCGCCCAGGTCTGTTCGTGGCAATGGCCCCGGGACGCCTCCCTCGCCACCCTCCACCGGTCCCTCTGCAGAATGCTCGGACCCGCCCTGCGTGTCGAGTCCATTGAACACGCCCCCGACGGGTTTCATGCCCGCAAGAGCGCCCACTCAAAACGCTACGTCTATGTGCTCCACCTCGCGCGCCATCCCGATCCGTTTCTCGCGCGTTACGCCTGGACCCTCCCCTGGGAAGTTGATCTCGCCCTGCTCGACACGATCGCCGCGCACATCGCCGGTACACACGATTTCGCGGGATTTCAGGGCGGCGGAAGCGATATCCGCCAGACGGTCAGGACGCTCTTCTCCGTGCGACGCCGCCCGGGACCGGTCGTTGGACCGCCCGACCTGCCCGGCGTCTGGCGCCTCGAGTTCCACGGCGACGGGTTTCTCTACAAGATGATCCGAAACCTGGTCGGAACCATGGTGAACATCGCGCGGGGACACCTGCCCCCCGAACACATGGATGCCTGCCTCCATCTGCCCGGACCCTACCATGGCCACACCGCCCCGCCCGGCGGCCTCTTCCTGATGGAGGTGGTCTACGAGCGCCCCGCGGCCGCGCCCCAAAAAGGAAATGCGCCACGGCAAACGCCGTAGCGCATCCTGAAAAGTAAGACCTCGTATTCAGCTTTTCCAGGCGACCGAATGACTTCGCCCCAAATCGTTCCTCACTCACGAAAAGCTTCAAGGTCTTGTGCGGCGACCTCCGTGTCTGAAGGCGGCCTTGACCTCCGTGTCGTGGCCATCACGCTTTGTATATCGGCGGCCGTGCGTGAAACTTTAGCCGCGCGGCGCGCCATGACAAGAAATTACGCTGCTATCAAAGAGACCGGACGCGGCGGACGCGCGGGGGGCATAAGAAATGCGCCACAACTGGGACATTGCGGCGCACTCAAGGAGGGTAAGCACTCGTTGCCTGGGATGCGGGACAACACCCCGATGCAGCAGACAGCACGTGTCTCAGGGACTCTGCCCGGATGCTTACGACTTCAACTGTCGTCAGTCCCGATATCGGCAGAATGTACGCAAATCTTTAGCGCCCGCCGCGCGTGCGTGGTTTCACGTTCCCCGGCTCTGATACAATCGACAGGTTCCGCGGAGCGTGGGCCGCGGACCAACCGGAGAGGCCATCCAAGATGAACGTTCTTGTACTGGGCTCGAAAGGCCAGCTCGGAAGAGAGTTGTGCCGCACATTTGCCGACGGCGCCGAGGTGATGGGCGCCGACCTCCCGGAACTCGACATAACGGACCGCGATAACGTCGCGGCGCTCGTCGCCGGCGCGTCGCCCGGACTCGTCATCAACGCCGCGGCCTACACCGACGTGGAAGGGGCCGAGGACGACCGCGAATCTGCTTTCGCCGTCAATGAAATCGGCGCGCGCATCGTCGCCGGCGAAGCGCGGGCCGCCGGCGTCCCCGTCGTGTACTACAGCACCGACTACGTCTTTTTTGACGCCCAGGACGAGGAGCTCACCCCCGACGACCCCATCATGCCGCGCGGCGTCTATGCCGAATCCAAAGCCGCCGGCGAAGAAGCGACCCGGGAAGCCAACCCCGACCACTTCATCATCCGAACGGCCTGGCTCTACGGGCCCGGAGGCAACAACTTCGTCGAGAAGATCCTGCGCGCCGCCGCCGCCCGTCCGGCGGTGAAGGTGGTGCAGGATGAAATCGGTTCGCCGACCCACACCTTCGACGTCGCCGAGGCGACGCGCGCCCTCTGCAACACCACCGCATACGGCACCTACCACGCCGTCAACGGCGGCCAGTGCTCGCGCTTTGAATTCACCCGGGAGATCTTCCGCCTTGCGGGGGTCGACACCCCCCTGTTCCCCTGCACCAGCGCCGAATTCCCCATGAAGGCGCCCCGGCCCAACTATTCCGTACTCTGCACACGCAAACTCACCAGGGCATGCGGCTACGTGATGCGGCCCTGGCAGCAGGCTCTGGCTCACTACATCCAACGAAGGAAACACGCATCATGACACGGATTGTCGTCACCGGCGGCGCGGGATTCATCGGCTCCAACTTCGTGCGCTACATGCTCGCCACCAACCCCGAGTTGCACATCGTCAATTTCGACAAGCTCACCTATGCCGGCAACCTCGACAACCTCAAAGACCTCGACCCCGCCCGGCATACGTTTGTTCAGGGCGACATCGCCGACAAGGCCGCCATCCTCACGGCCATGGACGGCTGCGAGGCCATCGTCAATTTCGCCGCCGGCAGCCACGTCGACCGCAGCATCATGGGCGCCGACGATTTCATTGACACCAACGTCACCGGCGTCTACAACATCTGCGAAGCCGCCCGGGAACTCCGCACCCCGCGCGTGTTGCTCGTGTCCACCGATGAGGTCTACGGCAGCATCGACGAAGGCTCATTCACCGAGGACGATCCCCCCCGCCCGGGCAATCCCTATTCGGCAAGCAAGGCCGGCGGCGAACTCATCGCCCTGGCCCATTTCAACACCTTCGGCACCCCCATCACCATCACCCGCGGCTCCAACACCTACGGACCCTATCAGTACCCGGAGAAGGTCCTTCCCCTCTTCGTCACCAACGCCATCGACGACCAGCCCCTCCCGCTCTACAGCGGCGGCGAAAACAACGTCCGCGACTGGCTCTACGTCGAGGACCACTGCCGCGGCATCGACCTGGCGCTCCGGAAAGGGCAGCCCGGCCAGATCTACAACATCGCCGGCGGAAACGAACGGCGCAATATCGTCCTTACCCGCAAGATCCTCGACCTCCTCGGCAAAGGCGAAGACCTGATCAAACTCGTCAAGGACCGCCCGGGCCATGACCGCCGCTATTCGATCAGCGCCGCAAAACTCACGGGCCTCGGCTGGGCCCCCCGCATGGACTGGGACCAGGGCATGGCGCTCACCGTGCAGTGGTACCGCGACAACGAATGGTGGTGGCGGAAAATCAAGACGGGCGAGTTCCTCGAGTACTACCGGAGACAGTACCACGACCGGTAACGCGCCCGTACGCGGCCGGTTCGCGCACCCTTTCCCCCGCCCCGTTTTGCGTTAATTCGAGGCGAAGGGTATAATCCGCTCTTCAGTACCCCAACAAGCCCGCGCCCGTCGTGCGCGGCCTCTGATAAGGAATCCGGACCGTGATCATCGTAATGGCTTCCCGAAAACGGGAAGATATCGACCGCGTTATCGAAAAGATCCAGGAGTTCGGCTACCAGGCCCATCTCATCGAAGGCGTCGAGCGTACCGTCATCGGCGCCGTCGGCGACGAACGCCTCAAGGACCGCCTCCAATCCCTCGAATCGCTGCCCGGCGTGGAAAGCGTCGTACGCATCCTCAAACCCTACAAGCTGGCGGGCCGCGAACTCCGGAAGGACGACAGCATCTTCCACGTCGGCTCGGCCCAGATCGGCGGTTCCCGGTTCTGCGTGATGGCCGGCCCCTGCTCAGTCGAGTCCCGCGAACAGATCCTCGAGACCGCGCGCGCCGTCAAGGCCGCCGGCGCCGCGGTGCTGCGCGGCGGCGCATACAAGCCCCGGACCTCCCCCTACAGCTTTCAGGGGCTCGAGGAAGAAGGCCTGCACTTCCTGCAGGAAGCCAGCCGCGCGGCCGGCATGCCGTTCATTACCGAGGTGATGACCCCCGAACAGGTTCCCCTCGTCGAAGCATATGCCGACATCCTTCAGATCGGCGCGCGCAACATGCAGAATTACGGCCTCCTCAAGGCCGTCGGCAAGGCCCACAAACCCGTCTTTCTCAAGCGCGGCATGATGTCCACCATCAGCGAACTCCTCATGTCGGCCGAATACATCATGTCCGAGGGAAACCGGGAAGTCGTCCTGTGTGAACGCGGTATCCGGACCTTCGAGACGGAAACCCGCAACACGCTCGACATCAGCGCGGTCCCGGTGCTCAAGAAACACACCCATCTGCCTGTGGTTGTGGATCCCAGCCACGCCACCGGGCACTGGGAACTGGTGCCCCCCATGGCGCGGGCCGCCGTCGCGGCCGGCGCCGACGGCATCATGGTGGAAGTGCACCCGCACCCCGCCGAAGCCTTCTCCGACGGCGCCCAGTCGCTGAAACCCGAAAAATTCCTGAAACTCATGGGCGAATTGAAGCCTCTGATCGCAGCCATGGGCAAAACGCTGTAGCAGTCACCACAGGGTCATGATGGCAGAAGAAAACATCCAGGATACGGACGCCCCCGGCGACATCGAAGAGATCGAGGCGCTCGAACAACCCGCCGGCGAGGAGAACGACTCCCTCGAAGCGGACGACACCGGCGCATCCGCCGACGAGGATGCCGGACCGTACGACGACGGCCTGCTCGACGACGAAGACGGTGACAACGAGCTCGAACCCGTCGAACAACTCGGACGCGACGAGACCCGCGCCGTGTTGCACGCCCTGCTGTTTGTCTCCGACAAGCCCACCAGCGTCGATCGGTTCTCCGAAGCGCTTGGCGGCGTCGATTACGACGTCGTCCGCAACCTGCTCGCCGAACTGCGCGAAGAGATCGATGATCTGCATCTACCCTATGTCCTGCGCGAGATCGCGGGCGGATACCAGTTGGCCACGCGCAGCGAGTTCGCCCCTTACATCCGCCGGATGTTCCAGATCAAACGCCGCAACCGGCTCTCCAAAGCCGTCCTGGAAACCCTCGCCATCATCGCCTACAAACAGCCCTGCACCCGCGCGGACGTCGAGAGCATCCGCGGCGTCAGCGTCTCCCACGCGTTTGAAATCCTCCGCGAGAAGCGTCTCATCAAGGTGGCCGGCGTCGCCGAAACCGTGGGCCGGCCCAAGATCTACCGCACCACCGACGAGTTTCTCGCCCATTTCGGCATCAAGAGCCTCAAGGAACTCCCGACCATCGAGGAATTGCGCGAAACCATTTAGCGGGCGGAGAACCCGGCGCCGCGCCCGCCTCCCGCGAAGGAACGTTTGTGAGACGCTTGAGACCACAACAGGCGAGGCCCCGGAGTCGGACCCCATGAGCATGCGCCTCCAACGCTACCTGGCCCTCTGCGGCATCGCGTCACGGCGCGCGTCCGAAACCCTCATCCGCGAAGGCCGTGTGACCGTCAACGGCGCCATTGCCGCGCTGGGCAGCAGCGTCGACCCCGACCACGACGAGGTCCGCGTCAACGGCAAGCCCATCCGCCGCGAGAGGCCCGTCTACATCCTGCTCCACAAACCCAAGGGGACCATCACCACGGTGGACGACCCGCAAGGACGCCGAACCGTGCTGGATTGCCTGCAGGGAGTCCGCGCCCGCGTGTATCCCGTGGGACGCCTCGACCTCGACGTCAGCGGCGTCCTCCTGCTCACCAACGATGGCGAACTCGCGCAGCGCTTGACCCACCCCCGCTACGGCGTGACCAAGGTCTACATCGCCACGGTCCGGGGTCACGTCTCCGACGAGGCCCTCCGCCGGCTCGAAACCGGGGTGCCCCTCGCGGATGGCGTCTCCGCGCCCGCACGGGCCGCCATCCTCGGCCGCGACAAAGACACCACGCGCCTGCGCCTCACCCTGCACGAAGGCCGGAAACGCGAGGTGAAACGCATGTGCGCGGAGATCGGCCATGACGTCGTCAAATTGCGCAGAACCCTGTTCGCGGGCATCGAGGCGGGCTCGCTGCGTCCCGGACAGTGGCGGTGGCTGCGCCCCGCCGAGGTGGCGCATCTGCGCCGTCTGGTGAAGCTTTCCTGAATCGCCGGGGCGTCACTTCGGCACGAAATAGCGTTCGCCGCCCACCTGAATGCCCACCCCGTGTACGCTGACCCCGATTAACTGCGCCCGGGTCCCCGGGATGAACTCGTTCAACACCACCCGGCTGAAATTGATCATGGCGGACGGCTGCGGCCGGTATTTCGACGGTCGTCCCACCACATTCACCGTGATTTCCGGCAGGCCCAGCCGCCGCCGGTCCGAATCCGTCAGCTCCGGCAGCGACAGCACGTCCACTTCTCCTGCTTCGACCCGTTTCGTGGCGCGCGGCGCATCCTGGGCCGCGGCAGCAGGCGCCACGTTCACGGCCGGTTCCGCGGCGGCGCGCGGGGCGACTCGCTCCGTTTCGGGATACGCCGGCGCCAGAGGCGCCGGCGCAGGCGCGACGGCCGGCCGGGGCGTGTCCACCGCGGCCAACTGCACGCGGCGTTCCGCAACCGGCGGCTCCGCGGGACGCGGCACGGGCGCTTCGTCCGGACCGGGCGCCACAATGCCCGCATCTTCCGGCTCGGATTCACCGCCGTCCTCAACATCGGTCACCGGGGCGGGCGCTGGCGTTTCCTCTACTGTGGCCTCCTCCGGCGGCGGGACGGATGACGGCGTGGCCGCACCGGAAGGCGGCGCGGTCTCCGGGGCCGGGGCCGCGTCCGCCGGGACGGGGTTCACATCGGCCGGCACGGGCTGCGCATTGATGCGCGGCGCCGGCTCCGGCAAGGTCGGGACCACCGCGGCGACCGCCCCCTGCGGAACGCCGGACGGTTCGCGGGGAAACACCGGGCTCCGCTCGCCGCGCAGATGAAAGACCACCCACGCAGCCCCGCCCGACGCCGCCGCCACAACCACCATGAAAACCGCGGCCAGCATGAATACCCGGAGCGGGGTCAGCGAAACGCCGCGGGCGCCGTTCGCGGGCGTTCGCCCGGTCAACTCATCCTCGACATCCCCATCGGCCAGATCGTCGAACCCGCGCGACAGCGCATACTCCTGGGCGGCCCGCTCCTCTTCCGCCTTGTTCAGCGCATCAAGAATCGAACTCATCCGCTTTCCCCATCCGCCGGCTCGGTCGTGGTCCCCTGATGCGGGACGAGCGGCGCCCCCGTAACAACCGGCGACGTTACCTCCTTCCCGGTCTCCCCTGCGTTTTGCCCATACACTTCCTCGGCCAGCAGCGCTTCCACATCGCGCCCTGGCACGGGCGGCGCGGCTGCGGGTTCCTTTGGCAGTTCAACCACCGTCACCAGCGGCGCTTCGCTCCGGGGCGAATCCGCGGCCACGGCATCCCCGGCGGCCTCGGGCATCTCCGCCGGCAGCGGCTCAACGCCGGCGCCTGCGACTTCTGTTGTATCGGATTTCTGCGGTTCCGGCAAGTCCAGTTCCGGCGCAGGCCCGGGCGCGGGCAGCGGCGCCGGTGTGGGTGCTTCGGCCTGTGCGGTCTCAGGCGGCGCGGAAACCGGTTCGGTGGGCGCATCGCTCGCCGTCTGCACGGCGACCGGCCTGTCCATCGCGTGCAGTTCAGGCGTCGGAATACCATCCAGCCAACTGCTCAGCACCATCCGTACCTGTTGCCCCGCCTTGCCGTCGCGCGTCAACGCCGTTTCCGCCTGGATTCCGGCCACGGCCTCCGCGGTCGCTGCGTCGTACACCCCCGTCAGGTCGCCCCGGTACCGGCCGAGCTGGCGCAGACGATGCTGAAGCGCCCGTACCTGGTCGCCTTTCATGTCGGGCTTCAGGGTCTCGGCGCCGGGCGCCGGATCGCGCCAGAGCACCACCGACTCCGTGCGATAGGCCTGGCCAAATTCCTCGCGCGACACCTCGATCTCCTCGCCCAGATGCATCGAACAGCGAACCGACCCGGCCTCCGTCGAGAGCAACGCCAGCCACAGCTGCTTCTCGCCCGAGCCCATGCGCACAAAGGCCGGGAGGTTTAAGGCCTCCAACTCCGGCAATCCCGCCGGCAACGACTCGCCCGTCAGACCATACGCCGACGCAAACGCCACAAGATCCTTCACCCCGTCGCCCGCGGGCACATCGGACAGCAGCGCCATGTTCCACGCGCGCAGCAGGCTCGACGCCGCGGCCTTCAGGCTCTCTCCGGGATCCAGCGCCTGAAGCCGCGCCTCGAAACTCTGCGGAACAGCCGGCTCCACCGCCGCGCTCTCCGCAGCGGGCGGCGTTCCCGCGTCCCCGGCGCCCGTCTCCACCGGCGCTGAAGACTCCGCCGCGGGAACAGGCGTCGACGGCTCGTCCGTGACGGGCGGGTCGCCAGGCACCACCGACGCCACCAGCGCAATCGCATCGAACACGCCCGGCGCCTTCCCGGGAAACACGTCCTCCGCGGTGGGCGCTTCCGAATCTGTACCCGCCTCCGGCGATACTGGAGCCGTGGACCCGCCGTGTTCCGGAGCGGCAGGCGGTTCGAGCGCAGCCGGCGCCGGTTCGTCCACATTCGTCACAGCAGCCGCGGGCTCGGGCGGGACCGGAGCGGCTTCCCCGGTA
>JAAYAQ010000031.1 GCA_012719295.1 Candidatus Hydrogenedentota bacterium
GCAGCCCTGTTCGACATCCTCGGCCTGACGGCGCCCGGACCGGCGCAGGTGCGCGCGCGGCGGCTTGGCCGCGGCGATGCCGCGGACTGCACATTCGAGCGGCTCGTTGTCTGGCGGCCCGATACCAACCAGGCCATCCCCGCCGTGTTGTACAAGCCGCTGGGCACGCCGAAGGGGGCCGTGCTCGCCGTGCACGCGCGCGGCAAAGCCGCCCTGGCCGACCCGCGGGCCGGCGGCCCCGGCGCGCTCGCGCGAAAACTGCTCGCCGAAGGCCAGGCCGTCCTCTGCATCGACACCTTCCTCACCGGCGAATACCAGCACCCCCAAACCGGGTCCGAGCGCAAGACCTACAAGTTTCCCGACACGTTCCTGCCGACGGACACCGCGTTTCGCATCCACGACATCGTGACGGCCGCCGCGTTTCTGCGCAAGGAGACGGGCGTTCCCGTCGCCGTGACGGGGCTGGGCGACGCGGGCGTGTGGGCCCTGTTTGCCGGGGCGGTCGACCCCACCATCGCGAGCGTGGTGGCGGATACGGCGGGGTTTGACCCGCGCAACGACGCGCAATGGGCGGAAAAACACTACATGCCCTGCATCCGCTCGGTGGGCGACCTCACTACGGCGGCGGCCCTGCTCGCGCCGCGGCCCGTCGAACTCATCCATTGCGCCGACCCCGGGGCCTGGCGCGATTTCCAGGCGGCCTACGCCAACGCGGCAGGACCGGACGGCGCGCTCGCGATGGCCGGCGAAGCCGGCTCCACCGCGACGGGCTCGTAGCTGGACTCGCGCCCATGAGCGTGCCCGACACCGGCGCCGTCCGCGACCGCCTGGTTCACATCGCCGACCTGCATTTCTGGTCGGTGGTCTGGAATCCGTTCGCCCTGGCGAGCAAACGGTTTCTGGGCAATCTCAACATTGTGCTGCGCCGCGGCCGCCATTTCCGCATGGAACGCGCCGAACCCTTCGCGGATTATGTTGCCTCGCTCGGGATTCCCGCCCTGCTGATGACCGGCGACTTCACATCGACGTCCACCGATGCCGAATTCCGCCGGGCGCGGGAATTTGTCGACGGGCTGGTGAAGCGCGGGTTCGATGTCGCGCTCATGTCCGGCAACCATGATGTCTACACCTTCCGCGAAGCGCGGGAAGGCCGCTTTGAACAGCATTTCGGGCCGTATCTTCCACCGGGAGGTTTCCCCGCGCTCCGGACGCTGCCCGGCGGAACCTCGCTGGTGATGGTGCCGACGGTGTGCGCGAACCTGATTTCGTCGGCAGGACGCATATCGGCGGAGGAGGCCGCCGCCACGGACACCCTGCTGCGCGCCGCCTCAGACCCCGTCATCGTCGCCGCGCACTATCCCGTGCTTCATGAGACCGACGCGTACGCCAGCGGTGTCAACCGGCGCCTGCGCAACGCCGGCGCGCTGCACCGCGTTGTGGGGGAATGCGGCAAGCGCGTGCTCTACGCCGCGGGCCATGTGCACCGGTTCAGTTACACGCGCGATCCGCGGTTTCCGAACGTGTCGCACCTGTCTTCGGGCGCGTTTTTCTACCATCAGCCCCGTCAAGACTGTTTTGGGGAGTTCAGCGAGATCGACGTGGTGCCCGGCGGGTTCCGTGTTCACCGCCACGTCTACCGGAACGGCGCGTGGGAACGCCAGCCCGTCGAAGAACGGTAACGGCGCCGCTTATTCCGCCGCCAGCCCTTTGACGAACGCCACAAAGGCCGGGTCATCCCAGCGGGCGGCATCAAACTGCTCGTAGCGCAGCGCGCCGTCTTTCCCGAACACGTAGACCGAAGGCACCTGGACGCGCGCGAACAGCGGCGGCCGGATCTCGCCAAACGTGTAGACAGGGAAGGAACACCCCTGCCGTTTCATGAGCGGGTCCAGCCGCTCCGAATCCCGCGTAACGATGGCCACAAATGCCACCGCTTCACCATCGAGCGCCGTGTAAAACCGCTGCAGGGCCGGCAACTGCGCCTCGCATTTGGGACAGGATGCCGAAAAAAAGACCAGAAACAGCGGCTGGTCTTTGAACCGGGCCATGTCGACCGGTTCTCCGGCCGCATCGCGCACCTGCCAGTCGTAGGGCATGGGGGTGCCCGGCGGAGACGGCACGAGCATCTTCTTCTCGAGATTGCTCATCATGTGGTCGCGGAAGAAGACGGCATAGATGGCGAACCCGGCGATTTCGAGCGCCAGGGCAAGGAGGACGCCCGCGGCGCATCCCGCGATGAACGGTTTCAGGCGCGTGGACGCGCCGGGAGGTACATGGTACAGCACCGTCGCGGTGGCCGCGGGTTGCACCCGCGGCCAGGCCAGCGGCAGCAGGCACAGCAGCACAATGTTTTTGCCGACGGACACCGCCGGGGACATCGCGAAGAACGACCCGAAACACCCGCATTCCTGAAGGTCATTGTAGAACCACGCGTACAGGATCAGGCCCGTGAACGCGAGCAGCAGCAGCGCGGTGACCGGCAACACGGCCCTGGGCCGCCACCCGATGAGCAGCGCCAGGCCCAGCGCAACCTCGATCGCGATGACGAAGCCCGCAACCACCTGGAGATGGGTTTCGTCCTGCACGATGCCGTAGTACGAAACCTGTTCGGCGAACGCCGTGAAGTCCAGCGCCTTCAACGCCGCCGACGCCATGAACAAAAGGCCCAGGAAAACTCGTATCACCCCGGGAAGCACGCTCGGGCGCGCTCCCGCAAGATCGGCGCTCATGATGGCTTCTCCCCCCAACCGGCATGTTCGGCCCCTGCCTGCAGGACACGGTACTCCATGCCCGTCGCAGCATCAAACCACAACCCGGCGGAATTCGCAATACCCCGATACCCGGACGAGGGCTCGGAGGCGGCCCCGGCGGGCGGTTCACCCGCGCGTCCGCTGGTGCTGGTTCAGAAACTGCCGCGCCTTTTCCTCGCCCCGGCACGCGCGCACCGCCTCAAAGACATCGCGCAGAAACCACTCCGGCCAGTCGCCCTGGAACGCGGCCGCCGGAAGGAGCATCAAGCCGGCCTCGTACCACCCGGCCGCGAGATACGCTGCCGCGAACGCGCTCTCGCTTCGGAGCAGCCGCTGGAACGCCTCGGGCACCGGCCCGGCCCCGAGGGTCCACGCGTCGAGCGTCTCGAAAAAGACGTGCCGGGGATGCGGCAGCTCGACTGCGGCGCGGGGCAGCGACGGATCCATGAACGCGAGCCGCCGCCAGGTGAGCATGCGCGGCAGCGCGCGCTCCAGTTCGGCGTTCCACGACCGCGCCCCGAACCGGTTGAGATTCACCAGCGTGAGCGCTTCGGGCTCGCGGTGGGTCTTCAGCGCCTGCGACAGCCGGAGCCAGAACACCTCCTGCCGCGACGCCAGATCGGGGCGCTCGTCGGCGATGCGGTCAAACCCGGCATCGTCCCAGAACCGGGACGGCGGCAATTCAGCCAGGAACCGGACCAGGGGTTCCAGCTCGTCTTCCGGCACGTGAAGCTTGTCGAGCTCGAGCGGGACGGGCCGGGCGACGCGCCGCCAGAACAGGGCCTTCAACCACAACGCGCCCGTGGCGTTGTGTTCGAGGGCCTTGGTCCAGATTGCCAGGGCCGCGCCGTACTCGCCGCGCCGGAGGAGGAATTCCGCGAGGGCGTCGCGCAACAGGGGATTCCTCGGCGCCAGCCGCAACGACTGCTCAAAGGCTTTGCGGGCCTCGTCGAACGCGCCCAGGGTTTCGAGGAGCCTCCCGCGGTACCGGTGGACGTCCGGGCAGTCCGGGTTCTGCCGGAGCGCGGCGTCCGCCAGGGCCAGGGCCTTCCCGGGGTCGCCGCGGCCCGTGAGCCACGCCAGCCGCGCCAGCCGGTGACGGTCTTCCGGCCCGTCAAACCGGCAGTGCGCCAGCAACGTCGCCGCCTGGTTCCCTTTCCCGTCGAAGATGAGCGCATCCGCGTCCAGGCCAAGCCAGGCGCCCGGGTGCGATTCGCGGTTGCGCCAGCGTTCGCGCACTTCACCGTAGGCCGACGTATGCCCCTCGGCCAGCCGCGCCTCGCCCACAAGCAACGAGGCGTCCTCTCTGTCGTGAAACGCGCTGCCGCACGCCTCGTAGATACGCGCCAGGCCGCCAACGTCGGAGAGGCGCGTGCACACATCGATCTCGACGGCCGTGAATTCCGGCGTCACGTCGTTGCCGTATTCGCGATGGATGCCGGCGATCTCTTTCAGGGCCCCATCGGGGTCGCTGGCGTCAAGAAGTGCTCTCGCCCTCAGACAGGCGGCGCGGACTCGTTTCAGGCGGCGGTACGTGCGCCATGCCAGATATCCCAGCGGCCCGCCCGCGGCTGCTGCGATGATGGCGGCAAGGAGCCCCACCTGCTTCGCCCGCCGCCAGGGATCGATGCGTCCCAACAGCGCCTGGATATTGTAGCGGCTCATCTCGACCGCCAGCACGCAATCGCTGAAATCGCGGTCGCCGCCCTGGTACATGTCCTCAAAACTGATCACCATGTACGGTGAATCGTCCACGGCCAGCGCTACCATATGCGGGATGCCGTCCGGATTGGCTTCCGGCACCGGCGTGTAAACCCGGTCCTCCTCCTGAGACACCATAAAGAAGTTCAGGCGCGTGCCGGCGGGGATGCGGCCGAGGTCCACGAAATCGCCTGGATGCAGCGGAAATTCCTCCGTCCGTTCTCCAAAGGGTTCCATGGACAGCCGGGGCGGGTCGCCCGCGACCTGCGCCGCGGCGTCGTAGAGTTTCAAGCGGCAGGTCTCGTCCGGAATGAGCAGTTTCGGTTCGCCTTCCTGGATCCCCACGCCGGAGAGGTTCACGCCCACGGCGTTCCGGTAGCCGCTGGCTTCGCCGACGAAATACACGCGCACCCGGGTGGTTTCGGCCACCAGGAGCCGCTGCGGATCCAGCGCCACGTCGCCGAAATGCGCGGCGATGTTCTCCCGGTTGAATTTTTGACTCGCCGCGACGATCAGCCCCGGAAGCGCGTCGCGCTGAAACCGTGCCGCTTTCCAGTCGGAGCCCGCCTGTTTCACCGCGCCGTACAGGGGCAGCCCGTGCGGACGGTTCGCGGACTGCACCGGCGATTCGACGGGCCCGCCGCAGCCCGATGCCACAGCCAGGAGCGCGGCGAGGGCAAGGGCCCTTGCCGGGCGCCGCCGTGCCGGGCGGCAATTACCCTGTCTGTCATGCCATCCCACGAGGCGCATCCCCAGTTCGTGGTTGTGTGCGCCGCGAACGGGCGCGGTCAGTCGTCGAACTTCAGGAGATGATAGTGCTTTTTGCCCTTGCGCACCACGGCGATCCGTTCGGAACACAGGCTGGCTTCCGACAGACGCGCGTCTTCCGCGATGCGCTCGTTGTTGAGGTAGACCCCGCCGCTCTTGATGGTCCGGCGCGCCTCGCCTTTGCTCGGAAACACGCCGCTCTCGACCAGTACATCGAGCAGCGCTTTGCCGCTGGTCAACGCTTCCCGCGGAAACCGCGTCGAAGGCATTTCGCTGAAGATGTCCTCGAGCGTGGCATCGTCCAGCCCGCTCAACTCGCCGCCGAACATGGCCTGCGACGCTTTCACCGCGTTCGCGAGCTGGTCCTGGCCGTGGATCATCGCCGTGACTTCCTCCGCGAGCCGGCGGTGCGCGGCCCGTTTCTCAGGGGCCGCGGCGAGTTCCTGCTCGAGCCCCGCAATCTCTTCCTGCGGCAGGAACGTGAAGTACCGCAGCAGGCGCGGCACGTCGGCGTCGGCCTGATTGATCCAGAACTGGTAGAACTTGTAGGGCGAAGTCCGGGCCGGATCCAGCCACACGTTGCCCTGTTCAGACTTGCCGAACTTCGCGCCGTCCGACTTGGTCACGAGCGGGAACGTGAGGCCGAAAGTCTCGCTCTGGCGCAGGCGGCGGGTCAGGTCCATGCCGGCGACGATGTTGCCCCACTGGTCGCTGCCGCCCACCTGCAGCCGGCATCCGAACGAGTCGTGCAGGTGCAGGAAATCGTACGCCTGAAGCAGGCTGTAGGTGAATTCGGTGTAGGAGATGCCGTGGTCGCGATCCTCGAGGCGTGCGCGCACCGATTCCTTCGCCAGCATGACGTTGACCGAGAAATGCTTGCCGATATCGCGCAGGAAATCGAGCAGCCGCAACTCGCCCAGCCAGTCGGCGTTGTTGACCAGGGTCGCGGCGTTGTCGCCCTCGAACGCCAGCAGTCTTCCGAGTTGCGTCCGGATGCCCGCCAGATGCCGTTCCAGGTTCTCCCGGGTCTGCAGTTTGCGCTCTTCGGTTTTGCCGCTCGGGTCGCCGATCAGCCCCGTGCCGCCGCCCACGAGCACGAGGGGCCGGTGGCCGCGCCGCTGCAAATGCATCATGCCCATAATCGGCACCAGGTTGCCGATGTGCAGGCTTTCCGCCGTCGGATCAAACCCGCAATAAAACGTGAACCGTTCCTGTTCGAGCCGGTCGCCCAGCTCCGGATGAGTCACCTGGTTCACCAGGCCCCGCCATTCCAGTTCCTCTATGAGTCGCATGGTGTGTCTCCATGTGGATGCTGCCGCATTCGCCACAAATACGTCAATGGCCCGTTGGGTGGTATGAGAGTGAAAGAAGGGACCGATCAGGCACGACGGTATGAGCGGAAGACGCCGGCGGCGCCTTCGTGAAACCCTCCATCCAGCTGGGGCCGTGCCGTAATCATCCCGCGATGATAGCAAAGCCCCCCGAATCCTTCAACGCCGCGAGAAGGTTTGACAGGATTGGCACGATGGACAGGATGCGCCGTTTCACGGGGGCGTGAGCGAGAACACGAGGTCGTCCATGGCGCGGCCGTGGTTGTCGGTGATGCGGAATACGAAACCCCAGTTCAGCAGCCCGTTGGTCACTTTGATGAGGATGGGCACGGTCCCCGCGGGCAGGGTGAGGTTCACGACGTCCCGGTCGAGGATCGCCGAGCCTTCGTGGGGATAGTCGTACACGAGCGTTCCATCCACCCACATTTTGCCCGCGTCGTTGGCGCCGATGCGGACCTGGGCCTTGCGTTCGGCGGGCGACGTGACGTAACAGCAGGCGTAGGCCGTGGCGTGGTCGGCGGGACCCAGTGCGCCCGCGAGGTTCACACTGGCGCGGCCGTCCGCCTGGTGGATCTCCCGCCACCGCACCGGACCGCCAACGCCGTCGTACTCCGCGCTGAAGTCGAGTTTTTCTTCGGGCGGGAACACCGCGCGGTGTCCCGCGAACCCCTCCGCGCCGGGAAACGGGCCGATGATCATCCAGTCAACGACCGTGCCGAAGGTCTGCCGGAGGTTGAGCTCCCCGCCCCGGGGATATTGCAGGGCGAGGGTCCAGCTCCGCTCGAGTTCATCGCGGTCCCAGAGCCCCGCGGGCGTAACCTCGACGCGGGGCACATCGTTCGGTCCCACGAACCCGACAAATGGCATGCGCGCGAGCTCGGGCGCGTAGTCGCGGAGTTGTTTGGCCCGCAAGTCCGCCGCGAGGGCGGGATACGGAGCCGTGGTGACCATCTCCTTCTTCTGAACCACGTCAAGAAAGGCCTGCAGGGGCTCCTCGCCGGTGTAGTTGCCGGCGTTGCGGTTGATGAGCAGCTCGCGGCAATTGTGGCTGTAAATCCAGTTGTACCGCTGCGAAACCATCAGCGACGCCGCATAGCCCTGCCGGTACTGCTCGACGGTGAGGCCCGGCTCGAACACGTTCTGGTAATTGAATCCGAACGGCCACAGACCGATCGCAATCGAGCAGCGGTCCTGCCAATATTGCCAGGCGCGCGGCGTCAGCAGCCGGTGGAACAGGTCGTTGAGCGCCCAGGTGTACGCGAAGACGTTGCGGATGCTGGTGTCGCGGTACGTGTGTTCGGTGCAGTAATGCACGCCGCCGGGCGCGTTGCGGCGCGCGGCTTCCTCGAACCATGCGGTGTGGATGATCGACCCCAGCCCCAGCCCCTGTTCGGGAAACGTGAGGAAGACCATGTCCGGAAACTCGTCGTACAGGATCCCGGCGACCCGCGTCATGCGTTCGCGGATCGTGTTCGCGAGATCGGCCTTCGTGTACCCCTCGTACGTGTAGCCGTCCCAGTCGAACCGGTACTGCTCGCCCACATACTCGATGTCCAGCGCCAGGCCCGTGCACCCGGTTTCGCGGGCGAAGATCGCAAACTGCCGGAAATTGTGGTACGCCTGCTGCCACATCAGGTCGTTGAACCATTCGAAATAGTTGTCGAACGACACCTTGAGAAACGTTTCCGCGCCGAGCGCGGCGCACTTCGCGTTGGCCCGTTTCGCCGCCTGAAACGACTCGTCGGATTCGCCGATGGTCCATGGCTTGCCGTCCCGCGCCCAGATGTCGCTCGACCACTCGCGCGCGATGAAATCCAGGAAGAACGCCGTCACCCCGTGCGCCACCCACGCCTCGGCGTCGGCCTCGAGTTCCTCGGGACCCACGGAGAACACGATGGTCCGGGGTGGAACAAAGCCCTCCACGGGGCCGTACGAGAGGCCCGGTTCGGGCGGAGACGTCTCCGCGCCGGGCGGCGGCACACGGATCAGGACCTCGGGATCCGGCGCGTCCCCGGCCGCGCCCAACACCGCGGCAAGCACCATCGTGCACGTGAGTGTCATGGCGGTCATCCTGCTTCCCTCCCCGTGGCGGATACCGGCGGGGAACCTGTCCCGCCGGACGTGGTTCCGGGCCCGATGCGTCCTACAAATTCTTTTTCCGGCTCAGGATCATCCCGTCAAACCCGAAGTAATAGCCTTTGGACTCCGCGGCTTTGCCCGCGTTCTTCACGGTAAGGGTATGCGTTCCCGCGTCCAGTTCCCGCGTTCCCATGTAATGCTCGTTGACCGCGACCGCCCCGTTGTAGAGGTCCATGGCCCGGCCCAGCGGCTGGCCGTCGAGCGAGAACTCGAAGATGCCGTAGTCGTAGGAGTGCGTGAGGACAAACAGGAGGTTGTAGACGCCGGCTTCCGCCACGTCGAAACTGAGCGTAAGCGACTTATCCGGTTCGGCGCAGGTCCAGAACACCTGGCCGCCGGCGCTCCACGCGCCGCCTTCCTGTATCCCCGGCGCGACGCCATCGGTGACTGCCGAGCCGAGCCACTGTTCCGCTTCGACCATGTTGGCGTAATCGATGCTCAGCCGGTCGTACGCGGGCGGCAGCGCCGGGAACGGCTTGTGCGGCTCGGTCTGGTACCAGTACGCCACCGACGAGAAGTTATCGCTGCGTTCCATGAACCCCGAGATAACCTGGCCCGCGTCATCAAAGGCCGCGCCCTTGTGCTCGATCTCGACCCGCAACGACTTCTCGAACAGGACCGGGTCCGTGAGGTGCCACCGGTACGCGCTCGTGCGGTTCATCGCCTCGTACCCCTCAAACAGCGGCGTGCCGTAGAACGGGCCGTCCTGCCTGCGGAATCCCCACGCGTCGCAGAAATAGTCCTCGGTGCCCGTGCCGCGCAGGCTCGGTTCCTCCTCGCCATCGATGAAGAAGAAGTCGTCGCCTTCTCCAAACCAGCCCGGCGAGAGCTGTTCGCAGTGGAGCACAGTGCCCACATAATGGCCGCGCCCGGCGATATCGGCGATCAGATAATTCTGCCCCATGACCGTGGGATACTCCTGCCGGTACATGGCATGGAAATAGACCGTGTCTTCAGGCAGGTCGGGGAGTTTCCGCCAGTCCACGTACGAGTAAAACGCGTTGATGCGTTTCCGGCCCTCGTTGGTGACGGTAATGCGCGCGGATGTGCGGAACGGCATCGGCCAGTAACAGTTACGCGCGCGCCCTTCCGACGAAATCTTGACCGGCAGCGATACGTACGGCCGGTCCAGGCCGTGGCCGATCCCGAAGAAATCGCCGACCGGCGCCTCGACCGACGGACGTTCTTCGCCGTCCCAGTACATCCGCAGAACCAGGAGACGCGAATAGCCGCGTTCCTCGGCCGCAATGGTGTTCCACAGATGGCCGATCACGCCCGGACCCTCCAGCTCGGCCAGCACCAGGGTTTCGCCCGGCGCGATGGGACGCGCGTCGCCGTTGCCGTTGTGCCAGTCAGGGTCGCAGGTCGACGACCGCATCGTCCGGCCCGGCTGGAGCCGGGTCAGGGGTTCCAGGCTCCCGAACGCCAGGGGTTCGGCCGCGCAGGCCGCCGCGCTCCCGAGCGCGACCGTCAGAATGAGGCAGACAATGCGACGTGTCATGACTGGGTCCTCCGCTGTATGCACGATACGGTTTCCGCAGCAAACGCGGACCGTAGAATACACCGGAACGCGCCCGCGAAGAAAACGGGGGCGCCGGGGCGGCAGCCTTGTTTCTGGTAGCGCGGGCGAGACGCCTGCAGTCTTGTTTTCGGGTGGACGCAGTGGACAGAGTGGACGGGGCGCCCCGGCTCCGGTGTGGGACCGGCGCCCTCGCCGGTCATCCGAGCGGGGACACGTTGCCGCGGCGGGGACGGCGCCTGGAACCGGTCTGCCTTCTGAATCAGGTGCGCAGCCGTTGAAGAACAAACTGGGCCACGCTCCCGGCCAATGCTTCCTCGCTCAGAAACACCGCGCCCATCTTTTCGCGTTCGAGCAGATTCGCCTCCATTTCGCTGCGGGCGCAGATGACGATCTCGATGGCAGGATTCAGTTGTCGGGCGAATTCCGCGAGTTGGGTTGTCTTCAGGGTGTCGGGCGTTGCGACGATCAGCATCGCGGCCCGCGCCACGTGGGCCTGCGCAAGCGCCATGGCGGTCGAGGCGTCGCCCGCCACCGCGGCGCGCTTGCCTTCACGAAGCCGCTGGACGACCTCGCGATCCTGGTCGATGACGACAAAGGGCACGCTCCGCGCCTCGAGCTTGTCGCAGATGCGCCGTCCAACGCGGCCAAACCCGGCCACGACGACGTGTTTCGACAGGTACTTCGGCTCGGTGGTGTCGGGCAGCATCGCGAGCGGATCATCCTGGGGCTCGCGCTGCCGCACCCCGGGCCGCGGGGCAAGAAGCGCGTCGCCCGCCTCGCGCAACACCTCCGGATCGCCAATCATCAGGAGGGTATCGTACGGCTCAATCCGGGTCTGTCCCCTGGGCACGACAAACCCGTCCCCGCGCCCGATCAGCAGGATCAACACGCCGGGCGGGATGTCGAGGTCGGCGACGGTTCGCCCCACCACCGGCATGGACGGCAGGATCTCGATCTCGCGCGTTTCGCCCTGCGCCTGGCCTTCCCGCTGAATCTGGAGCGTGTACCGGGGCAGTGGCGGCAGCGGTTTGTCCACCCTGAGCCAGCGGGCCACCGGCATCAGCAGCGTGCCCTGGATCAAGACCGAGGTCAGCACGATGAAAAACACGATGTTGAACACCATGCCGGATTGGGCGTAGCCCGCCATCAGGGGGAACGTCGCCAGCACAATCGGCACGGCCCCGCGCAGGCCGGTCCACGCGGCCAATGCCCGCTCCCGCCACGAAAAGCTGCTCCCCGCCAGGCCAAGCGCCACCGCCACCGGCCGCGCCACGGCCATCAGGAACAGCACCACCGGGATGGCGGTCAGGGCAATCCTCGGAAGCTGCGACGGGTAGACCAGCAGCCCCAGCACCAGAAACAGGCCGATCTGCATGAGCCAGGCGAGCCCGTCGTGAAACTTCACCACATAGAGGTGGTAATTGAAGCGCGACGCGTTCAGCATCATGCCGCACAGGTACACCGCAAGATAGCCGTTGCACCCGATGAACTGGGTAATCCCGAACGTCAGCAGCACGATGCTGATGCTCAGCACGGGATACAGCCCCTCGTATCCGAGCCGGATCCGATTGAACAGCAGCGCCGCCATTTTGCCCGCCAGCAGGCCCATCCCGATCCCGCCGAGCATGTTCCACGCCAGCGCCGGGAGAAGCGACACCCATTCGAATTCCGGTTCCATCAGCAGCCGCGTGACGCCCGCCGTAAGGAAAATGGCCATCGGATCGTTGCTTCCCGACTCGAGTTCGAGCAGGGGCTTCAAATGGCCCTTCAGGCTTACGCCCCGGCGGCGCATGATGGCGAACACCGCCGCCGCGTCCGTCGACGAGACAATCGAACCCACCAGCAGGCCGGTCAGGAGGTCAAACCCCAGCGCCCGCCACATAAACACCCCGACCAGGCCCGCCGTGACCACGACGCCAATGGTGGACAGGAGGATGCCCCGCCCCAGCACGGGACGCACGGCGCCCCAGTGGGTGTCCAGGCCGCCGGCAAACAGGATAAACGCCAGCGCGACGGTCCCGATCAGATTGGCCGCCTGGGTGTTGTTGAAGGTGATCCCGCCCGGACCATCCGACCCCGCCAGCATGCCGATGCAGAGAAACACGATCAGCGTGGGCACTCCCGCCCGATCCGACACCCGGCTCGCCAGGATGCTGGCCAGAACCAGGAATCCGATCACAAGGAGAATCAATGCGGGATCGATCATGAACACATCGTCTTCTATGGAGTCTCTGCTTCCAACGTTGGGTCCGCGGCGGCGATGCGCCCGGTTCGCGACAAAACGGCCCTCGCCCCTATGATAACAGACGCCGTTTCGCGCCGCCATGAACCGGGCGCCTGAGGCTCCTGAATGCCGGCGCTGTCGAGGCCGGCGCGGACCGCGCGTCTACCGCATCTCGAGATCGAGGCTGCGGTACTGGATGGCTTCGGCGAGGTGGTGCTCGCGGATTTGGTCCTGCTCCTCGAGGTCGGCGAGCGTGCGCGCGACGCGCAGAATCTTGTCGTAGGCGCGGGCGCTGAGCCCCATCCGTTCGAGGGCGGATTCCAGGAGCGCCTTCCCGCTCGCGGTGATCACACAATGCCGGCGCGTGGCGGTGGCGTCGAGGTGGGCATTGCCCCGGTAGCGGCCGTCGTGTCGGGCATGCTGGCGTTCGCGCGCCGCCTGCACCTGCGCGCGGACGTCGGCGGTGGTCGCCCCGCTGGGCCGGTCGTCGGACAGCTCTTCGAAGGACAAGGCGGGCACGTCCACGTGGATGTCGATGCGGTCCAGCAGGGGTCCCGACAAGCGGCTCATGTAGCGCTGGACCTCGCCCACGCTGCACCGGCATTCGCGGCGGGGATCGGTCCGGCATCCACACGGGCACGGGTTCATCGCCACGACCAGCATGAACCGGCTCGGGAAGGTCACCGCATACGATGCGCGGCGGATGTGGACCAGCCCCTCTTCGAGCGGTTGCCGCAACACTTCCAGCGCCGCGCGGTTGAACTCCGGCAGTTCGTCGAGGAAGAGCACACCGTTGTGGGCGAGGCTCACTTCGCCGGGCATGGGCTGCTGGCCGTGCCCGCCCCCGCTGATCGACACCGTGGTCGCCGTGTGGTGCGGTGCGCGGAACGGCCGCCGGAAAACGAGATTCCCCTTGTCGCTCAGGTGGCCCGCCACGCTGTAGATCCGGGTGGTCTCGAGCGCCTCCTCAAACGTCATCTCGGGCAGAATCCCCGGCAGACGCGATGCCAGCATGGTCTTGCCGGTGCCGGGCGGACCAATCATCAAGAGGTTATGCGATCCCGCCGCGGCCACGGTCAGCGCGCGTTTCACGTGCGCCTGGCCTTTCACATCGGTCAGGTCGGGACAGTACGCCTGCGCCTGCGAAAACGCCCCGCGCAGATCGGTCCGGAACGGCGCGATGTCGCCGCGTTCCGTGACAAATTCCGCCGCGTCGCTCAGCGTGGCCACGGGGATGACGTCGATTTCAGGCACCACCCCCGCCTCTTCGGCGTTGGCCCGCGGCAGGATGATACCGCGCAGGCCCTGGTCCCGCGCGGCCATCGCCATGCACAACGCCCCCGCCACCGGGCGCACCGACCCGTCAAGCGCCAGCTCGCCCACGATCGCATAGTCGGGAAACCGCGTCGCGGGCAGCTGTTCCCCCGCCGCGGCCATGCCCAGCGCAATGGGCAGATCGAGCGCGCTGCCCTCCTTCCGCACGTCCGCCGGCGCCAGATTCACCACCACCACGCCCCGCAGGTAGCGGAACCCCGCGCTTCGCAACGCCGACTGCACGCGTTCCTGGCTCTCTTTCACCGCCGCGTCGGGCAGGCCCACCATCGTGAACCGCCGCTGGCCGGGATGGTTGTCCACCTCGACCTCCAGCGGGTAGCCCTCGATACCCAGCACGCCGCACGATCGAACCCGCGCCAACATAAAACGACATAACCCCCGCCGCGTTGATCACATTAACAGAACAGCTTACCATAATACGGTTCCCGGCCCCGCGAATCAACCGGCACGCGCCGCCCGGGATGGGATTCCCGGGCCGTGCGTGTTACACTACCGGTCTCATGCGCCGGGGCGTGCCCGCAGGCCGGCATCCCGCACCGTCTGGCGGCGCCCGAATCCCCTGAATGCAGCGATACATGGAGCACATCAATGACCGACATCAAGAGCAAGAACATCACCTGGCACGAGTCCAATATCACCAAGGAAGATCGGGAACGGCTCAACGGCCACAAGGCCGTCGTCCTGTGGTTCACGGGGCTGTCGGGGTCGGGCAAGTCCACCCTCGCGCATGCCGTGGAGCAGGCCCTCTACGACAAGGGCTGCCGCACCATCGTGCTCGACGGCGACAACATCCGCCACGGGCTGAACAAGAATCTGGGCTTCTCCCCGGAAGACCGCGAGGAGAACATCCGCCGCATCGGCGAAGTGGCCAAACTCTTCACCCAGGCGGGCGTGATCGCGCTCACCGCGTTTATCTCACCCTACCGGGCCGACCGCGACAAGGCCCGCGAACTGCTCAACGACGGCGAGTTCGTCGAGGTCTATCTGAAATGTGCCGTCGACGTCTGCGAATCGCGCGATGTCAAAGGCCTGTACAAGAAGGCCCGTGCGGGAGAAATCAAGGAATTCACGGGCATTTCCGCCCCCTACGAAGAGCCGTTGAACCCCGAGCTGGTGATCGACACCGCGGCCGAGACCCTCGAAGAATCGACCCGGAAGGTCCTGGCGTATCTTCAAAGCCGGGAAATTATTGGTTAGCATGCCGGATTTGCGGGGATGCGCCCGACGCCGGCCCGGCCCGGCTCGATCCCTCGGGGAGATGCGCGTTAAGACTACAGGGGTCAAAACGTGCCGTCCCTGGGACCGTTTGGCGCCATAACCCCATGCATGGCCCGGTTTTGGCTCATAACCACAATATATTGCGTTGAATACCCGGCTATGATACACTGTCTTCAAAACGCGAGGTCTATGTCACATGCGATTCTCCCGGCGTAACAGAGGTCCGCTGGCGTGGGCGCGGCGTTCGAAGTCCCGCTCTCAAGACCAGGATGATGCACAGGAATTCGGGCCCGTCGAGTCGGAAGAGCGCGAGGCCCTGTTATCGTCCGGTGGCGCGTCCGCGGAGGATCCGGCCGATCCGCCGGAAGACAACGGATTCGATCACGAGGAAGCGACGCAGCATATCCTGTCGGCGCTGGGGCGTTTTCACCGTCAGGTCACCAAAGCCAAGGTGGGCGCGGCCCAGGAGCTGTGGACCGACGAGTGCATGAACGAGCTGGTGACGGCCGCGGAGGTCGCGGTTCGGGAGGGCTGGCGCGAGACCGTGACCGTCCTCACCGAGACGGGCCGCATCCTCCAGACCTACGAAGACGCCGGCCGCGCCAGCGAATGCGTGCCGTTTTTGTCGGAAGCGTACGACGTTCTCTCCCTCATGGTGGGCGACCTGATCGTGGGCGAAGTGCGCCCCGGCGTGCTGGCGAAATGGGGCGAATGCCACGCCCGGGCCCTCCACGCCCTCAACGCGGCCGGATTGACCCTGATCGATATCGACGAGGGCAACGGAGAGATGGACGACGACTATGACGCGGCGCCTGCATCCGGACAGCCGCTGAACACGATCCCCTTCGAACTGCCTCCCCTGGACGACGAGTACGAAGAAGCGCCGCACATGGAACGCGCGGCCGCCGAAGCGCCTACGCTCGAGACCCTTCCCCCGATGGCCGAGGCCGAGATCGCCCGAACGGAGCCGATCAACGAGGCGTTACTGGCCGCGGAGCAGGAACGCGAATATGCCGCCATGGCCGATGTTCCCCGCCTGGATCCCCTGGATGCGGCCGTAGCCTCGATCACCGGCGAGGAACCCGCGCCGCTGGACCCGTCCGAACCCGAGTTGCCGGTCTTCGAGGCCGATGAGGACATCCCGGCCGGCACGCCCGAGGAAGACGCCGCCGCGGATGATGTGCCCGATACGCCCGCGCCCGCCGCGGAGCCCGCGGGAGACCCCGAGGTCGTGGCGACGCTGGACTCGTTCTGCGAAGGCCTCGCCAGGATCGATGCGGCGGAGGGTCGCGATCTCACGACGGTGTATGCCGCCATGCTTGACGAACTGGCGTTCCTCGACAAATGGGCCGTGAACGCCGAGTGCGAACAGGCCCAGCGTCTGACGCGGTCCATGGCCCTGCTGTGCCAGCAGGTGGCCGACGGGAACGCCGTGCCCAACGACAAGTTTCTCGAACTGGGCTACGGGTTCTGCGAAGCCTACGTCGAGGCCAAATCCGGCGAGGCGTCTGCCGGGGTGGACCCGTGGCTCGAGGAATGCTCGGCCCTGTACCAGCGCTGGACCCAACCGCGCCATGCCGAACCGGAGGACATTCCGGCGCCGGCGGCCGAGGCCGTCCAGGACGCGGAGGAGATTGAGGCGGCGCCCGTGGCCGCGGCCGGGACGCCCGCCGCGAACGACGGCTCGCCGGAGACCCTGCTGCGGGCTGCTCAGGAAGCCGTGGCGGCGGGACGTCTCGCGGAAGCCAAGGTTCTGGCCATGCAGGCCGCCGCGGCCTTCGCCAAACGCGAAGCCGAACAGGCCCAGGAACGCCTCAGCACCATCGAACGCCGCATCAATGAGGGCGGCATTCTCATCGAAACCGCCCGCGGCGAGCTGCACGGCGCGGAAGAGGCCGTCGTCGATGCCGAGAAGCAGACCCGGGAAGGCGAATCGGAGCTCACGGCCTGCGGCAACCGCACCCGCGAAGCCCAGGAGCACCTTGAGACCATCCAGGCCGAGATCGCCGACCTGGATGAGCGTATCCGCCAGTTGCAGGCCCAGCGGGACGCCGCCGCCGAGCGGCGCGCCCAGGCCGATGCGCTCCTCAACGAGAAGCGCGCCGAGGAAGCCGCCGCCGGCTCCGGCCTCGACGCACGGCGCGCCGGCGAGGACGACGCCCGCAACCGTCTCGAGGAAGCCCGCCAGAAGGTCAAGAACCTCGAACGCAAACGCGGCGAACTCGAACTCGAGATGGAACGGGCCCGCGACATCCTCGCCCGCCAGTTGAGTTCCTTCGAGGACATCGAACAGACGATTGCGCAACTCGACAGTACGGATGTCACCCCCTCGGGCGAATCCGGCGAACTTCTGTTTTAGGCGGCGCGAACTATGAACCCATGCGCGTTGGGGACCCGGCACGGGGAAGGCGGGCCGCGCGCATTTTTGACAGGCTCGGATCGAAACGACATAGGGTAAGTGGGGAACAGTGCGTCAACGGGCAGACATAGTCGGGGCGGTGGACTTTGGTTCGCGCGAGATCCGGGTTCTTATCGGGCGCCAGGATTCCGACGGCGTGATCCGCATTATCGGGCATGGCACGGCGCCGGGGCACGGTTGCGTGTCGCAGGGCGTGATCCAGGACCGGAACGCGGCGCAGGTCGCGCTGCGGAAAGCCCTCAGCGCGGCGGAAAAAGAAGCCCGCGCACATGTCCGCACCCTCTTCTGCGGCATCAACGGCAAAAACGTCGAGACGTTCATCCGCGAGGGCAACGTCAAGATCGACCGTGAGCTCGTCGAACGCGCGCATATGGCCGAGGCCCGCGACATCGCCGAGCGCGACATCCTTGCCCCCGGAAAACACATCGCCTCGTCCATCTCCGCCCAGGAATGGTACGTCGACGACCTCCGCGTCCTCGATCCCATCGGCATCTGCGGCCAGGTGCTCAAGACCCGCGTCCACTTCGCCCGTTTGCCCGCCGCCATCGAGGACAACCTCATCGCGTGCATCGAGTCCCAGGGCCGGGAGCTCGAGGACATCATTTTCCTGCCCCTGGCGTCGGCCCTCGGCGTGCTTACCCCGGAAGACATGGAACTCGGCGTCGCGGTCATCGATCTCGGCCGTAGCACCACGGGCCTCGCCGTGTTCCGCGATCTCCGCATCCTCGGCTCCCAGAGTTTCGAATGGGGCGGCTACCACATCACGCGCGACGTCGCCGCCGGCCTGCAGGTCACGTTCGAGGAAGCCGACGAACTCATCCTCGAATACGGGATCTCCGACGAGTTCATCCACCGTGAGTTTCACGAAGATCCCGAGGACGTCGCGCCCGAACCCGAGCCCGAAGGTCCCGCGCCGCGCCATCGCGACCAGAAAGAGCCCGCCCGGATCAAGCTGAACACCGTCGTGGCCGGTGCGCCCTCCATCGTGGAACGCGCCGAACTCGACATGATCATCTTCGAACGGGCCAAAGAGCTGCTGGTCAAGATCCGCCAGCACCTCCACGCGCGCGGCCTCGCCAAAAACCTCGTCCGCGGGGTCGTCCTGACCGGGGGCGCCAGCGCCATCAAGAACTACGTCGCGCTGGCCGAAGCCATCTTCCAGGTGCCCATCCGCGTGGGCCAACCCAACTCGGTGGAGATTCTCCCTCACGAAGTCCAGGCGCCTGAATTTGCCGCCAGCGTCGGCATCGTGCGTCACGCCTTCGAGTACCGGGCCGCCGCCCGCAACGGCCGCGTCGAAGCCCGCGGGGTCATGCGCTCCCACGCCAAACGCCTCGCCAGTTTTTTCAAAAAGTATTTCTTTTAGCCCGCGCGGCTCGCCTCGTCCTCCGGCGCATGCGTCGCCAGGGCAGCGCGGCACGCGTCCCCCATGGTATCCTGTATACGGTCTTGAGGTCTGGCGGGCGGTGCGCCCGCACGAGGACGCCGGGCTTCATCCTGTATACGCGACGGGGGAGAACGGGAGTCATCCATCATGCCTCAAGTACGCGAAGGCGACGGCCGGAAAGCGGTCATGGGGTCGTGGCTTCGCAACCGCAGCATCCGGATCACCATCATGACGGTCTTTGTTGGTCTGCTGCTGTTGACCGCCGTGCCGATCGTCTGGTACATGCACGCCCGGAATACCGACGCCCTGCTCGAACTGGCCGATGAACTCATGACGCATCTTTCCGAATCCATCATCGCGAAGACCACCAATTATCTTGCGCCCGCGTCCGTCATGGCCGAGATGAGCGCCGAACTCGCCCACTCCGACCGGTTTTCTTTAACGGAAGAGACCGGCCTCGAGACTACGGCGATCGCGATTCTGCAGGCCTATCCTCAACTGGCGATGTTCAACATGGGCGACGAACACGGCAACTTTCTCATGCCCAAGAAGATGCCCGACGGCAGCATCGCGACCAAGATCATCCTGCGCGACGCCGATCCCCCCGCCCGGATCTGGAAGTACCGCGACCTGCAGGGAAACGTCGTCCGCACCGAAACGGACTCCGAGATCGACTACGATCCGCGCCAGCGGCCCTGGTACCAGGGCGCCAGGGAGGCCCATGGCCACTACTGGACGGACATGTACATCCTGTTCACCGATCAGGTGCCGGGGATCACAACCTCATATCCCATTGAAGACGCCCAGGGGCGCACGGTCGCGGTGTTCGGTCTCGACATCGAGCTGGGGTCGATGTCCGCTTTCCTGGAGACGCTGAAAGTCGGCAGCAACGGCGTGGCCTTCATTTTCAACGAAGCCAACGAAGTCGTGGCCTATCCCGAAACGTCGCAGCTCGTCCGCGCGGAAGGCGATGCACTCCGTCCGGCGCGCATCCACGAAATCGGCGATCTCCGGGTCACGCAATGCATGGAAGCCTATCAAACCTCGGGCGCCTCCCGCTTCACGTTCGCCACCCCGGACGGCGCACGCTATCTCGGTTCCGTCATGGATTTTCCGGAGTCGTTCGACAAGAACTGGAAGATCGGCCTCATCGTGCTCCAGGACGACTTCATCGGAACCCTGCGCGACACCGCCCGGCGCACGCTCTACATCGCGGTCGCCATACTCGCGGCTTCGGTCTTCCTCGCGCGCACGCTCGC
>JAAYAQ010000194.1 GCA_012719295.1 Candidatus Hydrogenedentota bacterium
CCGCGAGCCGCGGCACGGCGGGAGCCGAGAACGCGGCGGCTTCGGAGATCGGCATGTTCATTGCCCGGTCCCTGTTCATCGAATCGGTGCAGCAGGGCCGGGAAGAGTATCTGCGCGCGCAGGAATTCGCGCATGTGGGCAGCTGGGAATTCGATGTCGCCGACAGGAGGCTCCGGGGCTCGCGGGAGACGGGCCGGATTTTCGGATTTCCCGAGCACCTTCCGAATATCACGCTCGAACAGCTCATCGAGGTGATTCACCCGGTCGACCGCGAACGTATCATGACGGCCATCGACCGGTTCGTTCGGGGCGAGGCCGATGCCTACGATGTGGAATACCATGTTGTCCGGCAGAGCGACGGCGCGGCGCGGATGGTGCACTCGATGGCGCAGGTGGTCGAGGATGAAGCGGGGCGAATCACCAAGGTGCGGGGGACGGTACAAGACATTACCGAGCGCAAGGAATTGCAGCAGCAGCTCCTCCTCGCGCAGCGGATGGAGTCGGTGGGCTTGCTGGCCGGCGGCATTGCCCACGACTTCAACAACATTCTGTCGGTCATCCTGTCGTATTCGGACATGGCCATCGCGGGAATGGATCCCGCCGACCCGAAACACGCGATGATTCACGAGATCGCGTGCGCCGCGGAGCGTGCGCGCCATCTGACCCATCAGCTCCTTGCGTTCAGCCGCCGGCAGGTCATGGAGATGCGGGTCATCGACCTCAACGCGGTGCTGCGGGACATGGCGCCCATGCTCGAACGGATCATCGGCGAGGGCATTGAATTGAGGCTGGACCTCGACGACCGCATCCGCCCCATCGAGGCCGACGCCTCCCAGATCCAGCAGATCATGATGAACCTGATTGTGAACGGCCGCGACGCCATGCCCCAGGGCGGAATTCTCACGATCGCGACCCGTTCGGTCGACGTCGAAGACCATGAAACGCGCCATCCGCCCACGCGCTCCGCGCCCGGGACCTACAGCGTCATTACGGTGTCGGACACCGGGTGCGGCATGACCCCGGAAGTGCTCGAGCACGTGTTCGACCCGTTCTTTACCACCAAGGCCGTGGGCAAAGGCACGGGGCTCGGCCTGGCCACCGTCTACGGCATCGCAAAACAGCATGGGGGATACATCTGGGCGGACAGCACGCCGGGAGAGGGCGCCAGCTTCCGGGTCTATTTCCCGGCGGTCGACAAGCAGCCAGACGAGCCGCCCCGCCAGAAACCCCAGCCCGCCAGCGCCCGGGGCACCGAAACCATCCTGGTCGTGGAAGACGAAGACATGGTGCGCAACCTCACCAGCAGTGTGCTCCGCAAACACGGGTATACCGTCCTGACGGCTCAGGATGGCGAGGACGCCCTGCGTGTGGCGGAATCCAGCGGCGCGGTCATCAATTTGCTGCTCACCGACGTGGTGATGCCCCGCATGAACGGGCTGGAGCTTTACAAGCAGCTCGCGCCCCGTGTGCCGGGCATGAAAGTGCTGTTCATGTCCGGCTATGCGAATGAACTGGTCTCCGACTGCGTGGATCTCGGTCCGGATGCCGTGCTGCTGCAGAAACCCTTTACCGTGCAATCGCTGACGGAGCAGGTGCGCGGCATGCTGGACGAATGACGGCGCGTCCGGCGAACGCGGTCAAAGCGTCAGGAACGCCGGCACATCGCGGATTGACGCGATCACCGGGGCCCCCGTGGCGCGCAGCCGCGTTTCCGACTGGTGCCCCTGGGCGACGAGGAGGCAGCGGACGCCCAGCTCGTTCGCCACTTCAAGGTCGTGCAGCGTGTCGCCAATCATGAGGACCGCTTCGCGCGGCGGCGCCAGCTCCGCCAGCCACTGCCGTCCCAGGTCGATTTTGCTCTCGGCATAGTGGTTGTGGAGTCCGCGAATGGTGTCGAAGTAGTCAAACACGCCGAAATGTCTGACCGCGGCCAGGAGCATGTCGTGCTGGTGGGCGGAGACGAGGCATTGGCGCAGGCCGGCATCGCGCAGGCACGCGAGGGTTTCGACGGCCCCCTCGTACAGCCAGCTCGCGGAGTAGACCCGGTCGGCGTACATCCGGACCCATTCACGGGCCGCCTCTTCAAACGCCTTGGGCGAGGGGTCGAATCCCAGCGCCTTGTAGTATTCCACGACGGGAAACGTGAACCGTTCCCGGTAGGTCTCGAGCGTAACCGGGGGAATGCCCCGGGGCCTGCCCAGTTCGTGCAGGGCGGTGAGGCACAAGTCCAGGTCGTCCAGCAGCGTTCCGTTCCAGTCCCAGACGATGTGTCGAATCGTGTGTGTGTTATCCATGGGGAGCCTGTTCCTCGACGGCGTGGGGTTGGATGACCGCGCCTTCCGAACGCGATACCACGATGGCGCCGACGCTGTCGCCCGTAATGTTCACAACGGTGCGGCACATATCCAGGAATCGATCCACACCGATGACGATCCCGATGGCCTCGGCGCCGATGCCGGCCTGCTTCAGCACCAATGGCATTAACGCAATGCTCCCTCCCGGTATGCCCGCCGTGCCGATGGACACCATGATCGCGGCCAGAAACACGCCGAATTGCTGGGCCAGGGTGAGGTCCTTGTTCAGCACTTGCGCAATGAACAGCACGGCCACCGCCTGGTACAGGGCCGTGCCGTCCATGTTCACCGTGGCGCCGATGGGTAGCATGAAGTTGGCGACGTTCTCGTCCGCGCCGATGCGGCGCGTGGTACAGTCAATCGTCACCGGGAGGGTCGCCGAGCTCGACGAGGTGCTGAATGACAGTCCGATGGCCGGCGCGAAACCTCGTAGAAACCGCACCGGCGACACGCGCGCGGCCACCGGCAGCACAATGCCCACGAGAAACGCGAAATGCAGTCCGAGGCCTGTCACCACGGTCAGGCAGTACCAGGCAAGCGA
>JAAYAQ010000195.1 GCA_012719295.1 Candidatus Hydrogenedentota bacterium
CGGTTCAATGCCGGTACAGAAACTCTTTGCTGTTGATCAGCGCCCAGGCCAGATCCGCCGCCGCCTCGGCCCGGGTCACATCGCCCCGCTCGAAATACTGCTTCACGACGCCGGTCTCCTCCGCGGTGGGGTACCGCGACAGGATATGGAGATAGAGCAACCGCGCCATTCGCTCGGTGTCGCCTTTGCCCGTCTCGACAAGTTGCCGGAGGCGCCAGCTCCGCTCGATCTTCTGCTGGATATGCGTCGAATTCAGCATGTGGAGCCGCTGCCCGTCCGTCGGCTGGAGGTTGCGTTCCGACGCCAGTCCCGTATCCCGCGACGGACGCCCGAACATCTCGAGAAACGGGCTCGTGATGCTCCCATCGGCCAGAAGGATCGTGCGCTGATGATCCGGAACGTACGTGAACGGTTCAGGAACCATGCTCAGATAACTCTCCCTCGAACCCAAAACCCCGCACAACGCATCAATCAACACCTCCGCGTCGAGCTGACGCACAAGGTAATGTCCAAACAACGTTTCGGCTTCTGCATGCTCACTCCGCGGAATGGAGGACTGCTGGTATGTCCGGGAATTCAGGATCAGGCGGTACACCTGCCGGAGGTCGTAGTCCGCCCGCACCAGTTCGTCTTCCAGATACGCCAGCAGCGCGGGATTCACCGGGGGATTGTCAGGCCGGATGTCGTCGGGCTCGTGCACAATGCCCCGTCCCATCAACCACGCCCACACCCGGTTCACGACGTTCCGCGCAAAATACGGATTCTCGGGCGCCGTCAACCAGTCCGCAAACACCGCCCGTGGATCATCCCCCGCCTCGATGTGCACCGGCTGTCCGTCGGGGAAGACCGCATCGAGCGGCGTCACCGCCGAGGGGTCAAGCAGGACAATCTCCTCCTTCCACTCGGCCGTGGGCTTGTAGGCCACCCGCGAGAAAAACACCGCCAGCTCCGCCCGCCGGGCCTCCGGCCAGCCATCCAGCCGGACGCCCATGAAGGTCAGGGCCGCCGCATCCGCAATGGTCGAAGGATCCCGCCCCTGCATTGCCCGGTAGAAATTCACCGGCGGCACCCTGAAATTGCTCCCGCTCGAGGTCAGCAGCGCGCGGGCAAACGCGTCATACGGCATGTTCGCCTGGATAGCGTCATGAAGCCACTTGGCATAGGCCTGGACGGCGTTGGGCCAGAGATTGATCGGAAACTCCGCCTTCACCCGCAGCACGTCGCACCACTTCAGCGACCAGTAATCCGCGAATTCCTCGTGTTCCAGGAGCCGGTCAATCAGCGCCGCCCGCTTGTCCGGATTCGTATCTTCAAGAAACTCGCGAACTTCGTTCACCTGCGGCAGCGTGCCAATCACGTCCAGATACACCCGCCGGACAAACACCGCATCCGAGCTGGGCAGGGCCGGCTCGATGCCCCGCGCCGTGAGTTCCGCCACAACCAGGTCGTCGATGCGGTTTCCCGGAACGGCGCCCCCCGCCGACTGAAACGGATCGCCGCCCGGCCCTTCCCCCGCCCAGGCGCTCAGGGCCGCTACCGCCAACGCAAACAGTGCCTTCTTCATCGCATTCCCCACCCTGTTCTCAGCGTACAGGGGCTGCCGCAACACCCACCGTTTCACACACTCCGTCCCGGCCGGACTCCACCGCCGGTACAACACCGCCCCTCGCGAAAAGTTCCCCGCCTCGCGCCGCCAGTATCCCATATCCGCGGGTGTTCCGGGGACAAATCGCTGAGCCGCGCGGTCTTGGGTCCCATCTGTTTTTCGGCGGCCGGCATTGAGCCGAGGCGCCCTTTTGCTCCATAATTGGCCTGTCTAAAAAGACTTAACGGGAAAGCTCCCCTTCCGGGCAGAGAAGATGCCCACAACACCGGAAAGGATGACCCTATGGAGCGAGTAACGCTTGGAAGCAGCGGTCTGTCCGTATCCCCGATCGCGTTCGGCACCTGGCAGCTCAGCCCCCGATTCTGGGGCGAACAGTCCAGGGACGACGCCCTCGCCGCCATGAAGTGCGCCTGCGATCTGGGCATCAACTTTTTCGACACCGCCGACGCCTACGGCGATGGATACGCCGAAACCGTGCTCGGCGAGGCCCTCCGGGATTTGCCGAGAAGAGAGCTGGTTGTCTGCACCAAGTGGTTCAACCATTTCAATCCCGACGCGTCCCGCTACCCGGACCTCTCGGCCCAGCACCTGCGCGAACGCTGCGACGCCTCGCTCCAGCGCCTGGGTATCGAGACCATCGACTTGTGCCTGCTCCACATGTTTGACCCGCTCACGCCCCTGGAAGAGGTCGCCGAGACCCTCACCGATTTGCGCCACCAGGGAAAAGTCCGGGCGTTCGGCGTGAGCAACCACACGGTCGAGCAAGTGCGCGCCCAGCGCAGGTACGCTCCCTATTCGGTGGTCCAGCCCGCCTACAGTCTCATCGACCCCGCCATCGAGACCGATCTGCTCCCCTATTGCCAGGCGGAAAACGTCGGCGTGATGGTCTATTCCCCCCTGCATAAGGGACTCCTCACGGGCAAGTACACGGGAGACGAGACTTTCTCCGATTTCCGCGCCAACCATCCGGATTTCCAGGGCGAACGGTTCCGCCACCTGTGCGGATGTGTTCAGAACCTGCGTCCAATGGCCGAAAGGTACGGCGTGTCCGTCTACCAGCTCGTTCTGGCCGCCACCCTCATGCATCCCGGCATTCACGTCGCCATCTGCGGCATTAAAAACCCCGGACAGCTACGGGAAGCCGCCCAGGCTCCGGGACTCGCCCTTTCGCGCGAGGACTACTTCGCCATCCGAAAGACCCTGACTCCCCCCGCCAAGATCGCCGACGCGAGCGGCTCGCGAAAATGACCCGGACAAAGCCTGCCGCCACCGCGCGGTGGTTTACTCCCGTTCGCTCCTTCGATAAACTGGCGAATGACCGCCCCGGCAGGGCAAGGAGTCCGGGAAGGAGGCATCAATGAATAACGCGCGCCCCGCAGCGACTCTGGCCAAGGTCAAACGCATGAACCAATCCTTGCGCCACGAAGAACCGGACCGCGTCCCTGTGGGCGAGTTCTTCTGGGGCAGCTTCCTCAACCGCTGGCGGCGGGAGCTGGGTCTCCCCGAGGATACCGACCCGTACGAGTACTACGACCTCGACTGGATCGTCACCACCCCCAACATGGACCCCCATATCCGGCCATTCGAGACGCTGCGCGAAACCACCGGCGAGGTCGTCGTCCGCACCGGTTTTGGCGGCGTGGTCCGGAAACGATTCGACCTTCCCATGCCGGAGGCCATCTCCTGGGAGACCGATACCCTCGAGAAGCTGGAGGCCTTCGAATTTGATCCCCCCGCCGATCCCCGGCGCTTTTTCGGCGGCGGCGACAACCAGATCGCGGGCGTCGGCGACGGGTTCGCACGCAACAGCCCCCCCTGGGTCGACACCGTCAAGGCCTTGCGGAACAAGTATGCGGTGTATGGCAGCATGATCGAAGTCTCCGAATGCCTCACGCGCATGATCGGGCAAATGAACACCCTCCTGTGGGTGGGCGAATACCCCGAACGCTTCGGCAGACAAATCCTCCGCATCGGCGAGTTCTATTACGAATGCTGCAAAGCCGGGATCGAGGCCGCCGAAGGCCTGCTTGACGGAATGGTGATCTGGGGCGACGTCGCCTACTCCGCCAACATGTTCTTCCCCCCCGATTACTGGCGCGCGTATTTCCGGCCATGTGTCGAAAAGATGATCGCCCTCTGCCACCAGCACGCGCTGCCGGTTATTTACCACGGATGCGGCAACGTCTCGGCCATTCTCCCCGACTTTATCGAGATGCACCTGGACGCCTACAACCCCCTCGAAGCAAAGGCCGGGCTCGACGTCGTGAACCTGCGCAGGCAATACGGCCACGCCCTCGCTTTCTGCGGAAACGGCAACATCCAGGTCTGGGAGGCCGGCCAGCCCGACGCCCTGCGGCGCGAAGTCCTGCGAAAACTCAATGCCGCCAAAGGCGGCGGCTATATCTTCCAGTCCGACCATTCGGTCAGCAGCGGGGTTTCCGGTCACACCTACGATTTCATCGTCAATCTGGTCCGGGAATTTGGCCGGTACCCCCTGCAGCTGGGCGAATACGACGAACCCGTGTGAGGAGACACGACCATGAAGCGGTACGGCGCTGTCATCGAACTGCATCCCGACAAAATCGCGGATTACAAAAGACTTCACGCGGCCGTCTGGCCCGGCGTGCTCAAGACGATTACGGACTGCAACATTCGCAACTACTCGATCTTTCTGCGCCAGTTTCCCCACGGCGCCTGGGTGCTCTTCAGCTACATGGAATACACCGGCGACAATTTTGAAGCCGATTGTGCCCGCATGGCCGCGGATCCGCTCACGCAGGAATGGTGGGACCTCTGCAAGCCCTGCCAGATCCCGCTCGCCAATCGCGCCGAAGGCGAATGGTGGGCCGATATGGAAGAGGTCTTCCACTGCGATTAGTCCGGCTGCCTCACGGACTCAAGCCTAGGAGCCACCCCGGGAAACGCCACCGCACCCAAAACAAGCAGGGGGCATTCTAAACCCCGCATGAAACCCGCTGCCGGGCGGGCGTCTGGCGCTCTTCTTTCGAAAGAGATTGGCCACCGAGGGCACAGAGAACACCCAGTATGAAAACCCCGGACAAAGAACGGGGACATGTTTCAAGCGCCGCCCCGGCGCGACAACGTGTCCCCGCTCTTTGCGCGGCGCTAACTACAGCGAAGTCGAGCCGTCCACCCCGTCCACTGTGTCCACCAAAGGACAAGAATGCAGGCGGGACGCCCGCGCTACAAGCCACGCCATTCCGGGTAATGGTCTCAATCATCGGCAGACGAACTGGTACGTCCCCGAACCCACCGCGAACACCCGCCATTCGCCATCGGCACGGCCCGAAGCGATGCCGGCCTGGCCGGCCACGTACTGGCCATTTTCCCAGACCGTTTTCCCGCTCTCCGTGATCACGGGGTTGCTCTTTCCAGGCGCCGGAACGGCAATCTGCACCTGGCAATTTGCCGGCACCGTAACTTCGAGGGTCAGTTGCTCGCCGTCCTTCCTCCAGCCCGAAGCATACCGCCCGTATTGCGTGTCGAGCGTGGCATTCACCGACGTGAGATCGCCAACCACGTAGGGCCGGATGCTCGCCGACTGGAAGCCCGGCGCCTCCGGAGCCGGCCGGATGCCCCCGAGATAGCCGTAGAACCACGCCAGCAGATCGCCCACCAGCATGACATGGTTGCCCGAGTTCATCGCGGGATCCGCCGTGTCGCCGTTCCACAACTCCCAGATGGTCGTCGCGCCCTTTTCAATCATGTACCCCCAGCTCGGATACCCCGTCTGCGTGGACAGCGTATACGCCAGGTCCGCGCGGCCGTGGTCCGACAGGGTCCGCATCAGCCATTGCCCGCCGATGAGCCCGGTGCCGATGTGGCTGTGGGTTTTCTGTTCGATGTTCTGGACCAGGTTCGCGAAGACGGCCTCGCGGTGACCCTCCGGCACCAGGTCGAAGGCCAGGGTCAACACGCACGACGTCTGCGTGCCGTTGTCATAGAGATTCGTTTCCTTGTTGAAATAGGTCTCGTTAAACGCCTTCTCCAGCCGCGACGCCAGCGCGTCGAACCGGGCCGCATCGTCTTCCTTGCCCAGCATCCGCGCGTACCGCACCATCAATTTCAGGTCGTAATAGAAATAACTGGTCCCCAGCAGCGTGCCGCTGGTCTTCCTCGAAGGATCCTTCGAGTGGATCAGTTCCGGCGACTCCGGCGGCACGCACCAGTCGCCATAGTTGTCGCGCGGCATCAGATCGTTCTCGAGATAGCCGGTCATGTGGTCGATCCAGCGCGCCATCGCGTCATAATGCGCTTCGATAGGACGCGCATCCCCGTACTGCTCGTACAACATCCCGGGAGCGATGACAAACGTGCTCGGCCAGGTCACGTTGTCGTTGTACAACGGCCAGTACGGCGGGCAAACGTCCGATACGCTCCCGGATTCCTTCTGGCTGTCGTCGATGTCCTGCATCCACTTCGTGTACAGCGGCGCGATGTTGTAGATGTAACTTTCGCCGCGGCATTCCTCCGACCGGTCCCCGAGCCACGCCTGGCGCTCATCGCGCTGCGGACAGTCCGTCGGAAAACTGCGGTAGTTGCCTCGGATGCCCCAGACGATGTTCTCGTGCAAGCGGTTCAGGAGCCCGTTGGAGGTCTCGAACTGCCCCACGCGTTCCACATCGTCATGCACCACGCAGCCTTCGAGCGCGTCAAGCCCCGGCGTACCCGGGTACCCCGTCACCTCGACAAACCGGAACCCGTGGTACGTAAACCGGGGCTCGTAGACTTCCGCCCCGCCCCCTTTCAGAATGTACGTGTCGACGCACTTGGCGCCCCGGAGATTCGCCATGTAGAGCGTGCCGTCTTCTTTCAGGGTCTCCGCATGTTTCAGGCGGACGACGGCGCCGGCCGGTCCCTGCACCCGCAGACGGCACCAGCCCACCATATTCTGGCCCATGTCGTAGATGAAAACGCCCGGCGCGATCTCGTTCACGCTGGCGGGCGAACGCGTCTCGATTACCCGGATGGGCGGCGTCATCTGCGCGGAAAGCACCCCTTCCGGACCCGCAACCACCTCCGCGGACCGCCAGCCGCTGTCGTCGTAACCCGCGCCTGACCACCCCTGCAACTCCATCCGCGCGTCATACACCTCGCCGTCATACTCGTTGTTCTCGCGAATCGGACCTTCCGTGGTGAGTTTCCAGGTCTCATCCGAATCAATGTCGGTCACCGTGCCGTCCGAATGCTCGATCCGGAGATTCAGCATCAGTTTCGGATAGCCGTAGGTCTGCGTGTTCGTGGGCGATTTCCTGCGCGGCGCAAAATACCGGCCGTTGCCCAGAATCACGCCGAGCGCGTTATCGCCCTGTTTCAGCGCGTCCGTGACATCGTAGGTGAGATAGAACGCGCGCTTGGTGTACTCGGTCAGGGCCGGAACCAGCACGTCATTTCCGACCTTCTTGCCGTTCACTTCCAGTTCGAACAGCCCCAGCCCGCACAGCCGCACCGTGGCCCGCTCGACGGCCTTGTCCAGCCGGAATTCGCGCCGGAGATGGCGGGCGCTGAGCCGTTGCGCGTCATCGCTCGAAATCTCGCCCCACGGCGCCATGCCGTACGCGCCCAGCTTCTGGGCCCGTTCCCACGCGGTCACATCCAGGTCCGGGTAGTCCCAGTCCGCTTCCGAATCTTTCGTCACCCGCCATGTGGTGTCGGTGCAGACCATCTGCGTGTCCCCGCCTTCAAACTCGATGATCAGCGCCCCGATCAGCCCGGCGGGGTTTGCCGCCTCGCCTTCGTTCCTGGCTTCCACGGCGAGCACGTTTTTCCCCGGACGCACCGCACCGGTCACGTCCGCGGGCGGCGCCGCCTGAAAACTGCTCCCCGATGCAACCTGCTGCTCGTTCAGCACCAACTTGAACGAGTTGTCCGCCGCGAAAAACGCCGTCGCTTTCGTGACCGTCTTCCCGGCCGGCACGTCAAACACCTTCCGGAAATACCGGGCCTCCGCCGGAGCGCTCTGGGCCGGAGCACCCTCCGGGAACCAGATCCACTGCGCCGCGGACAACGGTGACATGCCTCCGCCCTCGTCACCGTCAAGCCCGATCCATTTCCCCGTCCAGTCTTCCGCGCTCAGCAGCCCCATCGTCCACATCGCAGCGGGACTCCACCCCGACACCGCGCCCGAGGCGTCCCATACCCGCACCTTCCAGTAGCAGCGCTGCCGCGACGCGAGCGCCTGGCCCGCATACGCGACCAGCGCCGACTGGCCGCTCTCGACCCTGCCCGAGTCCCACAGATTCCCCCGGTCGGCATCGAGCTCCGCCTTCGAATCCGCCACCAGAATCTGGTACGCGCTCTGGAGCACGCCCCGGTCCGGAGATTCGATCCGCCAGCTCAATCGCGGGTTGAGCCGGTCAACGCCGAGCGGATCACTAAGATACTCGCAGCGCAGGTCCGTGACCGTACAGCCTGCCGATGCACCGGTCGTCATCGAGGTAATCGCCATTACGAATAGCGTCGTCGCGCAGCCCATGGAACTCCTCCTCTACCGAAATCGGTATGATCCCAGTCGTTCGCTGTATTTCAGAAAACAGGGTCCAGCGGCCCTGAATCACTGCAGCCCGTCCAGCACCTTTTGCGCATTGTCGCGAATGCCCGCGTCTTCACACTTCGCCAGCACCGCGTTCAGCGCATCCAGGGCCAGGGCCTTGTGGTCTGCGTTCTCCTTCTTGACCTTGCCCGCGACGCCGATGATGGCCAGCGCGGCCTCGTTGCGCACGTCGGCCTGATCCAGGAACGGTTTCAGCGTGGCCAGTGCGCCCGGTTCGGGCAAGGTGCCCCAGGCGCCCAACACGAGTTTGACCTCATCCGGCCGCCGCGCCAGTTCCAGCGCCTTCGTCAGCATCTCCATCTTCTGCGCGCCCTGGGCCTGTTCGCGGGCAAGCCGCACGTACCCGCGCAACCCCAGCACATACGGCGTCAGGTCTTCGCCCCGCGCCAGCGTCTCGAGATGCGGCGCCGCATCCAGCGACGCCCAGTTGGAAAGCATGCGCACGGCCTCGCCGGCGATATCCGGATTCGCGTCCTGCATGGCCGCCAGCACCGCATCCAGCGCCTGCGGGGTCCCGATCTCCGCCGCGGTCTGCAGCAGCACCACACGTACGTCCGGCCCGGCCCCGTTCATGGCATCGAGCACGGCCGGCAGTATCTGTTCACCCTTGCGCGCCACGATCGCGTTCAACGCGCTTTCCGCGCTGGCGCGTTCCGACGCGTCCGCCGTCTTCGTAATCACCCCGATGACCGCCGGGGCCTCGGCCGGGCCGCCCAGGAGCGCCAGGGCATCCAGCGCCGCCGTGCGAACGTCGGCCTCGCCGGCCGCCAGACCGTCCAGCGCCGACGGGATCGCGTGCTCCGCGCGGCGGCTCGCCAGCAGCGTCAGCAGCGTCGCGTGAACCGGCGGCGTGGACTTTGCGATATTCGAGGCCAGCGCCGAATCCACCTCATCTCCCCGCATCGATACGAGCGCTTCGCGCGCGGCTTCCGCGACAGCATCACCGGCCGGCGCCAGAAACGCGACCAGCGTGGCGACATCTTTCCCGCTGCGGCCCAAGGCGCCCAGCGCCTTGATTGCCGCCACCTGCACCTGCGCGTCCGCACTCTTGGTCAATTCAACCACCGCAGACCGGGCCGCCGTGTCGCCACGGTCCGCCAGGCCGCGCAGCAGCGCGATCTGGCCGCCGGCCGGAAGGCCCGGCAACGCCCCGGCATAGGCCCCCGTCAGAGCCGTCCCGTCGGTTTCCGCGACGAGCTGGGCCGCCAAATCGCGAAACATCGCGTCGTCGCCTCCCAGCGCACCGAGAACCAGCTGTTGAGCATTCGCGGGGCGCGCACCGGCCAGGCCGCGAAACGCGCCCAGGCGCACCTCGAGGGGAGCGTCCGATGCCAGCAGCCCCTCGTAAATCTCCGCCGCCCGGTTGGCATTGCCCGCGGCCGCACAACGCTCGGCGGCTGCCAGCACGCCCTCGTTCACCGCCCCACGGGTTGCACCGGGCGCGTCAGCACGGTACGCCACCAGCGCGTCGACGGCGTCCGGAGTCGCAATACGTCCGAGCGCCCCCGCCGCCGCGCGGGCCGTCTCCACATGAGCGTCCTTCATCAACGGGATCAGCAGCGGGACGGCATTCGCGTCTCGCCGGGCGCCCATCGAGATGATGACCCCCGTCCGGCACAGGCCGTCCGTCGTGCCGAGTGCGTCCCGGAAAACCTGGTCGACCTCCGGATACGGCATGGATTCAAGCGCAAAACGCGCCAGATGCGACAGCGTCTCGTCCGGCAGCAGCGCGGCCAGGGCGGGAATCGACGCCTGTGTGCCCACATGGCGCAAGCGCCGGCAGGCCTCCTGCTTCTGCGCCCAGTCCGCGTCGCTCTCCAGCACCGCGATAAGCTCGGGTTCCGTCAACGGCGCCGGAGGCGCCGCCGCCTCCGCCGCCTCGCCGGCATGGCCCGCAAACGTGATCACCGCCCCCGAAAGGACGAGCACGGCGAAAAAGCTCCAAAACGCTCTGGTCATGTTCATAATTCGATGCCTCTTCCTTAAAATCATGCGAATGAAATCGCCCACACCCCTCTGTCAACGCCCGCTTACAGGTACCACGGCTCCCGGTAGGCGCGCGAACGCAAGCGGTTTGCCTCCTCGTCGCCGATGAATTCCTCTTTGGCCGGGTCCCACTTCACCGGGCGGCCGATGCGTTTGCAGATGTTCGCCACATGGCACGCCGAAATCGACCGGTGGGCGACTTCCGCGTTGGATACCGTATCCTGACGCGTCTTGACGCAATCCAGAAATGCCCGGACATGGTTATCCGAGGGGTAGCCCCCCTGGAACTGGCGTTCGGCAAGCAGCGACGCCGGATGCACCTCGAGCTCGCCGGAATCGCCGGTCTCCACCCAGCCCTCGTCGCCTTCAAACCGCACGGGGCACGAGCCGAACCGGAGACCGGTCCGGATCACCAGTTTCACCCCGTTCGCGTACTTGCCCACCCACTGCTCGCCTTCCCGGGCAAATTCCACCGGCCCGGTGCCGTCGGCGTCGTTCGCCCACTGGCACAGATCGACCGTGTGGCTTCCCCATTCCGTAATCGAGCCGCCGCTGAAATCCGTGTGAGCGCTCCAGTAGCCCCGCGTTGCGTATTGCGCGTTGTACGGACGCCACGGCGCCGGACCAAGCCACCGGTTCCAGTCAAAGTCCTCCCGCGCCGGTTCCGGCTCCGCCGGCAACACCGTGTCGTACAGTTGCTGAAACCCCGTCGACTCTTCCGCCTGCATCACCTGCAAACGCCCCAGTTTGCCGCTGCGCACCAGATCCACCGCGAATCGGAAATTGCCGATGCTGCGGCGCTGGGTCCCGCACTGGAACACACGCCCCAGGCGGCGCATTGTGTCCGCGACCGCGCGCGATTCCGTGATCGCCACGCTCAACGGCTTCTCGCAGTACATGTCCTTCCCCGCCCGGGCCGCCAGAATCGCCGCCTGCGAATGCCAGTTGTCCCCCGTCGCGATAAGTACCGCATCGATGTCGCGGCGGTCCAGAAGCTCCAGCATGTCGAGGTACGACGTGCAATCCTGGTTGCCGTAATGCTGGTTCACCTGCTGTTTCCCGGCCTCGCGCCGGTCCCGGAACACATCGCACACCGCCACAACCTGCGTATCCGGCTGGGCCAGAAACGCGGTCATGACACTGCTCCCGCGGCCGCCCAGACCGATTACCCCCACCGTAATGCGCTCGCTCGCCGCCGCGCGGCCTTCCGCACCCAGCGCCGTGCCCGGCACAAGGTACGGCGCCGCCAGAGCGCCGCCAATTCCCGCGGCCGCCCGCCGCAAAAACGCACGCCGGCCCAACTGATGACTTCTCTTCGCTCGACTCATGCTGTGTTCTCCTGAAATTGACTGGGGCTTCCTCGCAGGCACGCTGTTTCGGCGCTGCGACGCCCGGGGCGCACTGACACGGATCCGGCCTTACCCATGCTGAGGTCCTATTGGAATGGCAGGCGATTCCGCGATTCAAACAGTCCACGGAAGAGCATACCCCCACGCGCCACCGGTATCAAGGTTGCCTGCCCCCTCGAATGGCCTGCCGCGCTTCGCCCCCTTCGCAGCCGTTCACGCACGACCTCCATCCCGTCCACCCGTTCGGCTGTTCGCGCGTCGATTCCGGCCCGCCACCCGTCTTGAATTCTCCCGGGCTGGTGCCTACTATCAGGAATAGCCATCCTACTTATGGACTCGGCCCGGCCACGCCGGAGAATCGCGGCCGGAAACAGATTGGGCATAACCTCACGGGCCTGCACCGGGCGGGGCGGCCAGGCCCGGCGCCTCCCGAAAGGACATCATGAAACACGTCTTCGTTATCATGACCCTCATGACCGCACTGGTGTGGGGCGCCGGCGCCCAGGTCGCCGTGGATTTTCAAGCGGATGTGTCGCTGGGCCGTGCGCCGCTGGAAGTGACCTTCACCGACACCACCTCGACAGGCGGCGCCCTCATCACGGGCTGGCTCTGGGAGTTCGGGGACGGCGCCACAAGCGCATCTCCGAACCCGTCTCACACGTACACGGGCCCGGGAAGCCGCACCGTGACCCTCACGGTCACCGTGGGCGGCTCTGCCTACGCCCGGACGAAGCAGCGCTTCATCAACGTGGCCAATCCCGCCTCGCTGGCCGCCGGGAACGTCGACCTGGCCGCGGCGGTGGTTATCGTAAACCCGGGCACGCCCCCAACGGCCGAGGCGAAAGCCCCGGAAGTCCTGTCTGAGGAGGTCCAAAAGCGCACCGGCTTTACCTGGCCCACGACAACCGCCATGCCCGCCGCGGGCACGGTGATTGCCATCACGTCCGATCGCGGCGGCGCCGCGGCCCCCGAGGGGTACGCGCTCTTCGTTGAAGATGCGGGCACACGGAAGATCGTGTGGGTGCTGGGCAACGATTCGCGCGGCGCTCTGTTCGGTACGGGAGCGCTCCTGCGCGCCCTCGAATGCCGGTCCGGCAGCGCCATCCTCCCCGGACCCCCTAACATCTCGACGGCCCCGGCCTACCCGATCCGCGGGCACCAGCTCGGCTATCGCAATACGAACAACACCTGCGACGCCTGGGACAAGACCGTCTACGAGCAGTACATCCGCGATCTTGTCGTGTTCGGCGCGAACACGGTAGAAAACGTCTACTCCCTGACCCCCGGCGCCAGCCCGCATTTCACCTCCACGCCGGAGCAGATGCACATCGAGCTGAGCCGCATTTGCGCGGACTACGACGTGGATTACAGCCTCTGGGCGCCCGTCGAAACCACGCTTCCCGGCAGCGCCGCCACGGAACTGGCCGCCCAGGAAGCCCTCTATCAGAAACTGCCGCGCCTGGACGCGGTCTTCGTGCCCGGAGGCGATCCGGGCAACAACGAACCACTGCAGGTCCTGGACTACCTGGAAGACCTGGCCGCCCTCTTGCACAGCTATTTCCCCGACGCCGAACTCTGGGTCTCCAATCAGGGTTTTGAACCGGACGAGAACGACGCCTTCTTCAATTTCCTCCAGACCCACCAGCCCGACTATCTCACTGGCGTCGTGTACGGTCCCTGGACCAAGCTCAGCATCGCCGAGGAACGCAGCCGCACGCCGATCAAGTATCCCATCCGGCTCTATCCCGACCTGACGCACAACGTGCGCTGCCAGTTCCCCCAAAAAGACTTCGACCGCGCGTTCGCCCACGTGCTGGGCCGCGAAGCCATCAATCCGAGCCCCATAGCGAGCATCGTTCAGCACGACGCCCACGCCCCCGCGACCGTCGGGTTCGTGGGATACTCCGACGGCGTGCATGACGACGTCAACAAGTGCGTATGGACCCAGCGCGCCTGGGATCCCGCCGCTTCCGCCGAAACCACCGTGCTCGACTACGCGCGCTTCTTCTTCGGACCGGATGCCGCCCCCGCCGCCAGCAACGCCATCTTCGCGCTGGAAGACAACTGGTCGCATCCCGCCGGGACGAACACGGGCATCGACGCCACATTCGCCGCCTGGACCGCCCTGGAAACGGCCTACCCCGGCCTCCAGGCCAACTGGCGGTGGAATCTCTGCCTCGTGCGCGCCTATTACGACATGTACCTGCGCAACCGCGTCATCGACGAGGCCGCCCTTGAACTGCAGGCCCGGGCCTGGCTCGCCCAGGCGCCAAGCCTGGGGTCCACAGCCGCCATGGCCAACGCAGCTACCGAGCTCCAGAAAGCTGGAACCTTATCCCCGGCTCAACAGGCGCGCCGCTCCCACATCCTCGGCCTCTGCAACGATCTCTGGGGACAGATCAAGTTCCAGCCGAGCACCAGGGCGCCCTATCTGGCCAGCGGTCTCGAGCGCGGGTGCATCATGGACACCATCGACCACCCCGTCAACGACCGCTACTATCTCGAGTATGAGTTCGCACAGATCAGCGGCCTCCTGGGCGAGGAGGCCCGCATCAGCGCCCTGGAGACCATCCTCGATTGGGAAGACCCCGGCGCGGGCGGCTTCTACGATGACCTCGGCAATGTGGAACGTCAGCCGCACCTGGTCCAGCAATTGCCCTGGGAACAGGATCCCGGGCGGGTAGACTCCACCGGCCAGGAGTTTACCTGGCACAACATGAACTACGTGGACATTGGGAAGGCCGCCGGCCGCCTCTCCTGGCAGGATCAGGCCTATACACTCTATGGCGAACCCCTCAAGATGCGCTACACGGGGCTGGACGTTGCCGCCCGGTACCGCCTGAAAGGCACCTACGCCGGACGCTTCAATCCCGTCATGACCTGCACGGCCGACGGCATCTATCCCGTCCACGGCGCCATCCCCTGCGTGGTATATCCCCCCCATGAGTTTGCCGTGCCGCACAACGCCACCCGCGACGGTATCCTCAATCTCCAATGGGATCTCGTGAGCGGCCGCGGCTGCCAGTTGGCCGAGATCTGGCTTACGGTCGACGATACCGACGGCGACGGCAGCCCCGACGCCGTCGACTATGACGACGACAACGACGGCATCCCCGACATTCAGGACCCCTATCCCTATGACACCGATAACAACGGCGTCACCAACTTCGACGACCCCGACAACGATGGCGACGGGCTGCTCGACACCTTTGAAACAACCAATGGCCTCAACCCCAACGACGCCGACACCGACAACGACTCGCTGCCCGACGGGTGGGAGGTCGATCATCCCCCTCTCGACCCCGCCAAGCCCGACACCGATGGGAACGGCACGCCGGACGGTGAGGAGGACCCCGACAGCGACGGCTGGGACAATTACAGCGAAATGCTCGCCGGCACGAACCCGTACGACGAGACCGATTTTCCAGGAAATGTCCCGGGCGATGTGAATGGCAGCGGCAAAGTCGACGCCGTGGATGTGCAGCTTGTCATCAATGCGGCGCTGAGCATTGCCGTTCCGTACAACTGCGATATCAATGATGACGGTGAGGTCAACGCGGTCGACGTGCAGCTTGTCATCAATGCTGCGCTGGCGCGGTAGCGTGCGGTCCGGCTGACCTTGACGAAGCCGCCCGCGCCTGTTAGCCTGCATGCCATCCTGCATGAGACGCGGCAGCCCCGTGAAGAACCGGCGCGTTTCGTGGCATACTAGGGAATCTTGGCAACAATGGCTGCGGCCGGGCCGCCCGGACCCCGCGCCCGATACGTCAGGAATCTGGTAACCAGAAGCATAGAAAGGATGGGGAGCGTCATGAAAAAGATCTCGATTGGCACTTGGGCCTATTCGATAGGGCCCTACGCGAACAATCCCATTCCCTGGGAAGAAATCATCGTCAAACTCAGTGAGTTGGGCTTCGATGGCGTCGAACTCGGAGGATTCGGAATCCACCCCAACCCGTACAATCATCCCACCCGGGAAGACCGCGAACGCTGCAAACAGCAAGTCGCGGACGCCGGCCTGGAATTCTCCGCGCTTGCTGCCGATCTCTGGTCGCAGCACCTGCTCGACACCGACGACAATTCCGCATACCTGAACGAGTTCCGCAAGAACCTCGACTTCTGCGTGGACGTCGGCATTCCGGGCATCCGCGTCGATTCGGTACAGCCTCCGACCATCTTCGAGCAGGTTGACCCCGACGTCGCCCGCGAACGCGCCGTAACCGCCTGGAAACAGTGCGCGCGAGAAGCCGCCGACAAGGGCGTCTATGTGACCTGGGAATTCGAGCCCGGCTTCGCCTTCAATAAGCCCTCCGACATCCTCCGCATCGTCGACGAGGTCGGTGACGACAACTTCGGCGTCCAGTTCGACACCTGCCATGCTCACATGGTCGCCGCCGTGGGCGCGCGTCAGCCGGGCAAAAAGGAGACCCTCCCGGGCGGGGCCGTCGAGTTCGCCCGCAAACTCCGCGGCAAGATCAACCACGTCCATCTGATCGATTCCGACGGAACGCTCCACGACGACGAAACCAGCACCCACGCCCCGTTCGGCGACGGGATCCTCGATTTCGCCACCCTGCTGCCGGAACTCAACGCGGCGGGCGTCCCCCACAACTGGTGGACCATCGACCTCTGCTTCTGGCCGGACGCCTGGGCCGTGACCGCACGGTGCAAGGCCGGCGTAGACGAG
>JAAYAQ010000196.1 GCA_012719295.1 Candidatus Hydrogenedentota bacterium
ATCGTCTCCAGCCCCTGCAGCAGCATGAAGGCGTTGAAGGGGGAGAGGCAGGGGCCCATGTCGCGTAACAGGGTGACGCGGGCCTTGATGATGTAGGAGATATTGCCCAGCGGTTTCATGGCCTCATAGAACTTCAGGCCGTGATAGCTCTCACAGGGTTCCGTCAGTTCCGGGAACTTCCCGTTGTTCCAGTCGAAGGTGCCGCCGTCCACGATCACGCCCCCGATGGAGGTGCCGTGACCGCCGATCACTTTCGTGGCGGAATGCACAACGATATCGGCCCCGTGCTCGATCGGCCGGAACAGAATGGGCGACGCGGCCGTGCTGTCCACGATCAGCGGAATGCCGTGCTGATGCGCGACGTTCGCAATCGCTTCGATGTCCGGCACATCGCACGCCGGGTTGCCGATGGCCTCGCAGAACAGGAAGCGCGTGTTATCGTCGATGGCCTCGGCGAAGTTCGACGCGTCGCGCGCATCGACAAACCGGGCCTCGATGCCCAGGTCCTTGAACGTGTGCGCAAAGAGGTTGTAGGTGCCGCCATACAGCGTCGACGAGGACACGAGATTCTGGCCGGATTTCGCGATGTTGAGCGCGGCCAGGGTGATCGCGGAACTGCCGGACGCAAGGCCGAGCGCACCGACGCCGCCTTCAAGCGCCGCCATGCGTTTCTCAAAGACATCAACCGTGGGATTCATGATCCGCGTGTAGATGTTGCCGAATTCCTCGAGGCCAAACAGGCGCGCGGCATGCTCGGCGCTGTCAAAAACGTAGGAGGTCGTCTGGTAAATGGGCACTGCGCGCGAGCCCGTAGTGGGGTCCGGCTCCTGCCCCGCGTGAAGGGCACGCGTGCCTAGTCCGTGCTGGCTGCTGTCCGACATCTTGAATTCCTCTCCCTCACCTTGTCCTTCCCAAACCGGAGCTCACCCCTCAAACAGCGGGGTGGACAGATACCGCTCTCCCGAATCGGGAAGGATGACCACGATGTTCTTACCTCGATACTCTTTACGTCCGCCAAGCCGCAAAGCGACTGCCGCCGCCGCGCCGCAGCTGATGCCGCTGATCAGGCCTTCTTCACGGGCCAGCCTTCGCGCGGTTTCGAATGCTTCCTCGTTGGTTACCGTCTCGACCCGGTCTACCAGACTCATGTCCAGGACTTCGGGGACAAATCCCGCCCCTATGCCCTGTATCTTGTGGGGGCCGGGCTCGCCGCCGGAAAGCACCGCGGACGACGCCGGCTCCACCGCGACGATCTCGACCGCCTTGCCTTCGGCCTTTTTGAAGTACCGCGCGACCCCGGTAATCGTGCCGCCGGTTCCCACGCCCGCCACCAGGACATCGACCTGTCCATCCAGATCAGTCCAGATTTCCGGGCCGGTAGTCTTGAAGTGAATGTCCGGGTTGGCCGGGTTGCGGAACTGCTGGGGCATATGAAAGCCGGGGTTGTCTGCGATAATCGTTTCGGCTTCGCGAATCGCGCCGGGCATTCCCTGTTCGCCCGGTGTCAGGACCACCGTTGCCCCAAACGCCTTGAGCATCTGGCGCCGCTCCACGCTCATGGTTTCGGGCATGGTCAACACGAGCTTGTAACCACGCGCCGCCGACACATACGCCAGCGCGATGCCCGTGTTGCCCGAGGTCGGCTCGACAATCGTCCCGCCGGGTTTCAGGAGTCCGCGCTGCTCGGCGTCCCAGACCATGCTCGCGCCGATGCGACACTTGACGGAATAGGCGGGATTGCGGCCTTCCACTTTCCCGAATATGCTGGCATGCAGCCCCTGGCCCAGGCGCTGCAGGTGAATCAGCGGGGTGTTGCCAATGCTGAAACTGTTGTCTTCGAAGACACGCATCTCGAATTTCCTCCCCGAGACGTTGGAACCGGCACATCTGCTACAGAAACTCGGCCATCCTTCCTGCCGGTTCGCATTACTGCTGACCGCTCGCCTGAGTGAAAAACCTCATGTCGGGATGAGCGATGCTATCACCTTAAATCCTTATTATCAAACGCTATGGGAGCGAATTTCGTGTGCACGCCGAATCATGCCAGCTCCACTCGGCTTTCATAGGAGTGGGAACGCGTCCGTGGTTGTAAGTATTCCTCCACAGCATGGTTACTGCCTCTGGCGGGTACCACGCCGCAGAATGATCACACGCACAGGCAGGTTGAAACCGGGGGGACAAAAACAGGAAAATGGCCCCGAATTGCGGGGAAGACCCGCCGAGACATTGCCCCGGGGAATTCCGTGGTTTCCACAGCATGTGCCCATGGGCCCTGACGCCCGGGCACGGAGTTTGCCATTCCATGTTGGAGAATCGCTTGCGTCCGGGCGGCCTGAAACGCGTGCTCGAACAGGAGTGGGTGCGCCCGCTTGGCACGCTGCTGTTCGTCGTCGTGCTCGCCACGGTGTTTTCACCCCATCGGGATGGGCACCTCGTATTCTGGCAGTCCAGGAACCTCTTCAACGTGCTCCGGCAGATCTCGGAGATCGGCATCCTGGCGGTCGGCATGACCCTGGTCATCATTACAGGGGGCATCGACTTATCCGTGGGGTCGCTGCTGGCCCTGGCGTCCACCCTGTTCGCGTTCACGTTTTTGAGCCATGAATGGCCCCTGGGGGCCGCGCTGGCGGTTGCGCTTCTGGCCACCACGCTGTTCGGGCTGGTCAGCGGACTGCTCGTTTCGAGATTGCGGATGCAGCCCTTCATCGCGACCCTGGCCGTCATGACCGGAAGCCGGGGCTTTGCGAAATGGCTGGTGGAAAACAAGACCATCGATTTTCCCATGGGGCAGGAATACGCGGCGCGCGTGGCGGATTTCCTGGCGCGGCAAAGCGTCGTGATTCCCACGTTCGCGTGCATCGCACTGCTCGGGGGCCTACTGCTCAACCGCACGCGCTTCGGGCGCTATGCGGTGGCCATTGGCGGCTCCGAAGAGGCCGCGCGGCTCTCCGGGATCCCGGTGCGACGGGTGAAGATGGGCGTGTACGTGCTGAGCGGGTTTCTTGCCGGCATTGCAGGCCTCCTGCACTGCGCCCAGTCGCACCAGGGCAGCTCCAATGCGGGGATGTCGTACGAGCTGGACGCGATCGCCGCGGCCGTAATCGGCGGCACGAGCCTGGCCGGAGGGAAGGGGGGCATGCTCGGAACGGTCGTGGGCGCCCTGGCTCTCGGGATCCTCTCGAACCTGCTGGGATTGCGCAATGTCGACGAAAATGTGCAGTGGATGGTGAAAGCCGTTATCATTGTCATCGCCGTCTGGCTTCAGATGGTCGGAATGAAGAAGAAAGTGTAGCGTCTTCCCGGGGGGCCGTGCCTGAGGCGGAAAGACGTTACTCACGCGAGGGCAAACGCATGAGCAAAATGATCCGGATTATCCCGGCGCTGGCTGTCAGCCTCCTGTTGGCGGGCTGCGGCGGTCAGACTGGCGGCGACGCGCCGTCAGGCGGCGAGACGTTTAAAATCGTGTTCTCCCAGTGCAACAGCGCCGAACCCTACCGGGCCGTTCAAAACAAGATTTTCCAGACCGCCGTCCAGGAAAAATACGCCGGCATTGTCGACTTCCACATTACCGACGCCCAGCAGGACAACATGAAACAGATCGGGCAGATCGAGAACATCATCCTCCAGGGGGTCGATCTGCTGATCGTGGCCCCCAACGAGGCCGCCCCCCTGACCAATGTGGTTCGGCAGGCGCACGAGGCAGGCATCAAGGTCATCTGCCTTGAACGCGATCTCGCCGCCCCCGTGTACGACCTGTTCGTCGGCGCGGACAACGTGGAAATCGGGGAGATGGCCGGCCAGTACGTCAAGGAATATCTGGAATCGAAGGGGATCGAAAACCCCGTCGTCGTGGAGATGAAGGGCCTTCTGGGCACCAAGCCGCAGGAAGAACGTCACGACGGAGCGCGGAAATACATCGACACCGTCCCCGGCGTGAAGGTCATCGAAGATGTCGCGAGCTGGCTTCAGAGCGAGGCCAAGAAACGCATGGAGACCCTGATTCAGGCCAATCCGAAGATTGACGCCGTCTACGCCCATAACGATCCGATGGCCGTTGGGTGTTATCTTGCGGCGCGCGAAGCGGGCCGGGAAGGAGAGATGATCTTCGTCGGCGTCGACGGGCTGGGCGGTCAGGCCGGCGGAATCAAGAAGGTCATGGACGGGGTCCTCCAGTGCACCTTTGTGTATCCCCCCTGCGCGGCCGAGGCCATCGACTACGCCGTGGCCATGCTTAAGGGCGAGGACGTGCCGGAACGGGTGATCCTGAAACCCACGAAGATTACCAAAGAGAACGCCGAGGAATGGTACGCGAAAGCCACCGTCGAATAGGCCCTGCCGCCCTGCTGTTCCGGCGCGTGTTTGGCCCGCTCCTCGCGGCGGCCGTGGCGGGAGTCTTCGCGGCCGGCTGCGGCGCGTCCCTGCATGACACCGTCGCGACCGGCGATCTGGAACGCGTGCGGGCGCTGCTCGCCCGCAACCCGGAGGCCCTCGAAAGCCGGGACGGGATGGAGAAGACCCCCGTCTATTTCGCCATCACCTACGACCGCGTAGACGTGTTGAAGTTCCTCATTGAGCGAGGGGCGGACGTCAACGTGCGCGACAAGACCGGCTTGACGCCGCTCCATGTCGCGACGTTCATGAGCCGTCCTGCCTGTGCGGACGTGCTGCTCAAGGCGGGCGCCCGGATTGACGCGGTGGATGATTTTGGCGACACCCCGTTGCATTCCGGGGCGATCCACGGCATGACCGGGATGATCGGTTTCCTTGTGCGGCGCGGCGCCGATCCGCACGCTGTCAATCGCAATGGCGAGACCCCCATG
>JAAYAQ010000197.1 GCA_012719295.1 Candidatus Hydrogenedentota bacterium
CTCTTCGTGGCGGGGCTGGTCGTGTTTGCCATTGTGTTTCCGGCGGCGCTGGCGACCGTCCGCGAAGGCCCCTCGGGGATTCCTGCATCCTATGAGCGGCACGACAAGGAGTACATCGGCGACATCGGGAAAGGGCTCTCGATACGGGGATTCTTTCACGATTACCTCACGATGCACCCGCATCTCTCGATGCACTCGAAGGTGCATCCACCGGGACCGGTGGCGCTGCTTTGGGCGTTTTCGCTTGTTGCATTCAGCCAGGGCGCCTGGCCGATGTCGATCGCGACGATTCTCTTCGGGGCGACGGCGGTGATCCCGCTGTATTTCTGGGTCAAAGACCTGGCCGGGCCGCGCGTGGCGCGGACGGCGTGCAGCCTCTATGTGGTGACGCCGACGATCGCGCTGTTCACCGCGACATCAGCCGACATTCTGTTCATGCCGTTTACCGTAACGACGCTGTTCTTGTTCTGGCGGGCGCTTGACCGGAAATCGGTTCCGTATGCCCTGGCGGCGGGATGTACGTACGCGCTGATGTCGCTGCTGTCGTTTTCCCTGCTTGGCATCGGGGCGTTCTTTGGGTTCGTGGGGCTCTGGCGTCTGTTCGAGAAGGGGCGCCGGCTGGCGGTTTTCCAGACTGCGGCGCTGATGCTGGCGGCCTTTGTGGCGACCCAACTGGCCGTGCGGTGGTGGTCGGGGTTTGACGTGATCGCCTGTTTCCAGGTCTGCAAGGCGCAATTCGACACGGATCAGGCGAACCTCGATCTGCTTACGCCGCGTTTTCCCGGGTGGTCCTGGAAGTTTCTCAATCCGTTGTGCTGGCTGTATTTTGCCGGGATTCCGGTATCGCTGCTGTTTCTGCGGCGTCTCGTGAAGCCCGAAGCCGCTACCCGCACGCTGTTTCTGATGTTTGCGCTGACGCTGGTGGTTCTGGACCTGCTCTATCTGGCCCGCGGCGAGGGCGAGCGGTCCGCCATGTACATCATCCCGTTCCTGGTGGCGCCGGCGGCGCACATGATCGATTGCATTGGACACGAAACCCGCAGCATCGTTCCGCTGGCCGCCACGGTGTGCTTCCTGGCCGCCCAGTGCTGGTTCACCGAAACGATGCTGTACACCTATTGGTAAGCTGGCGATGTGGAACGGCAAGCAGGTCTCGGTCATTTTCCCGACGTACAACGAGAAGGACTCGATTCGCGGGGCGATCGAGGATTTTCTCGCGTCGGGATATGTTGACGAGGTGGTGGTGGTCAACAACAACGCGGCCGAGGGCACGGACGACGAAGTTTCGCAGACGAAGGCGCGGCTGGTGTACGAAACCAGGCAGGGCTACGGCAATGCGATTCAGAAGGGCCTGGCCGAGGCCGAAGGCGCTCTGTTGATCATCTCGGAACCGGACGGGACGTTTTCGGGGCACGACGTGGCCAAGCTGCTCGCGTACAGCGACGATGTGCCGGTGGTATTTGGCACGCGCACGCAGCGGGAGCTCGTGTGGGAAGGCGCGAACATGGGGTTCTTCCTGAAATGGGGGAACTGGGCGGTCGGCAAGCTGATGGAGTTTCTCTTCAACACGACCTTGCTGACGGACGTGGGCTGCACGATGCGCCTGTTTCACCGGGAAGCGTACGAGACGCTCGCTCCGCAGTTCGCCATTGGAGGGTCGGCGTTCGGTCCGCACTTGATGCTCCTGACCATCCTGAACGGCATCCCGTTCATCGAGATTCCCGTGAACTACCGGAAACGCGTGGGCGAATCGTCGGTGACGGGGAGCAAGATCCGGGCCTTCTTCCTCGGGCTCGAGATGATCCTGATGATTCTGCGGTACCGCGTGAAATCGTGGTTCGGATGGCGGCCGCCGCGGGTCAGAGAGCCGTGAAACACGGAGCGGGCCAATCCGGAGAGACGCCGCGGCTGCCCGGGTTGACGGAAGCGCCGGGTCCGGGCGGTGCGGTTCCGAAAGGCCCCGTGCCGTTCCTGAAATGGGTGGGGGGCAAACGCCAACTGCTGCCGGAGCTCCTGCGGCGTATCGGGCGCCTCGCTACCTTTGGCGCGTACCATGAACCGTTTGTGGGGGGCGGGGCGCTGTTTTTCGAATTGTGGTCCCGCGGCCGGCTGTCGGGCCCGGTGCGCCTGTCGGACAACAATCCCAACCTGATTGCGGCCTACGAAGGGGTGAAGTACGCAGTCGAACAGGTGATCGAGCTCCTGCGCGAACACGCGAGGCGTCATGACAAAGAGCACTATTACGCGACGCGCGCGGCACGGCCGGACTCGTTGGCGGCGCGGGCGGCGCGGATCATTTATCTCAACAGGACCTGTTTTAACGGGCTTTTCCGCGAGAACAGCCGGGGCGAGTTTAACGTGCCGATGGGCCGCTACGTGAACCCCAGGATTTGCGACGAAGCCAACCTGCGCGCGGCAGCCGAAGCCCTGCGCGATGTGCGCATCGACACGGCGCCCTTTGATTCGGTTGTGGAGGCGGCCGCGCCCGGCGATCTGGTCTATTTCGACCCGCCGTACCATCCGGTGTCGGCTACGGCGAATTTCACGGCGTACCAGAGGGACGGCTTTGGGGAAGACGACCAGCGCGCGCTGGCCGGGGTGTTTCGCGCGCTGGACGCCAACGGCGTGCACGTGCTGCTGTCGAACTCCTGCACGGAGTTCGTGCGCGGGCTCTATGCGGATTTCGTGGTGGAGAACGTTTCGGCCTCGCGGTGCGTCAACAGCCGTGCGGACAGGCGGGGCGCGGTCTGGGAAGTCCTGGTGGGGAACTTCTGAGGCGCGGGGCGCGTCCTCCGGGCAGGGACGGCGCGGCTTATCCGGTGATCTCGATTTCGCCGGCCTGGATCATCTCGATAAACAGTTTGACGATGCGGGCGTCGAACTGGGCGCCGGAGCAGCGTTTCAGTTCCTCGATGATCCGGTCGCAGGGCATGCCGCGGCGGTAGGCGCGGCTGCTCGACATGGCGTCGAACGCGTCGGCGACCGTCAGGATGCGCACGATTTCGGGCACCTGGTCGCCTTCGAGTCCGTCGGGATAACCGTTTCCATCGACGCGTTCGTGATGGTAGCGGACGAGGTCGAGGTGGCCCTTTGTCAGGAAGTGCACGGGTTCGAGGACGTCGTATCCGATCTGGGGATGGAGCCGGATCATGTCCCATTCCTGATCCGAGAGCGGTTCGGATTTGTTGAGGATGCCGTCGTTGACCCCGATCTTGCCGATGTCGTGGAGTCCCGCGCCGAGATTCAGCAGTTCGATTTCGGGTTTGGGCAGGCCCATGCGCTGGGCGGCGAGGACCGAGAGGTCGTGGACGCGCTGGCTGTGCCCATGGGTGTACGGGTCCTTGGCCTCGATGAGAAGCGCCATGGAGGTCAACGTGGACAAGTGGGATTGTTCGATGTCGTTGATCAGGCGGACGTTTTCGATGGCGATGGAGGCGTGGTTGGCCAGCACGTTGAGGGTTTTGAGATCGCCCTCGTTGAACTGGCGGCCATCGCGTTTGTTGCTGACGTTCAAGACCGCCAGGACGCGCGGCCCGTTGCCGGTGGGGGAGGGATACCGCCAGCCGTCCACGGGGGCTTTGCGTTCGAGGGGGACCGAGATGAAGGAGCCGTCCTTGAGGTGGCGGCTTCGCTCCGCGAGCTCGGGGGTTTTGCCGATGTCCTCGACGAGCAGGGGCGCGCCCCGCTGGGCCACCAGTCCGGAGATGCCGTTGCCGATGGTCACGGAGACATGGGCGGCCTCCTCGGGCAAGCCGACGCTGGCGGCCACCTCGAGGGCGCGGCCGTCGCGGCTGGTGAGCATGATCGAGCCCCGTTTTGCCCCCACCCGTTCGAGGGCGGCCTTCAGCACGAAATCGAGGAGGGCGTGCTCGTCGCGAAAGCGCACAACCTGTTCGCTGAACGTAAACAACTCGGTGATTTCACGCAGGCGGGCGTTTTCGTGGGCCAGGCGGTAGCGTTCCAGGGCGTTGGAGACGGCCAGCTTGATCTCGCTGAGGCTGAACGGTTTCAGGACATAGTCATAGGCGCCTTCCTTGACGGCGGCGCGGGCGGTCTCGAGGGTGGCGAATCCGGTCATGACGATCGGGATCAGCGAGGGCTTGAGCAAACGGGCTTCGCGAATGAGCTGGATGCCGTCCATTTCCGGCATCACGATGTCCGTAAAGAGCAACACGAAATCATCGAACTGCTTGAGCAAATCCAGCGCTGCGCGGCCGTTGGGGGCGGCCTCCACGGGATAGCCTTCTTCCGTGAGGATATCGCCCATGAGTTCGCGGATGACCGCCTCGTCATCCACAACAAGGATCCGGGATTGTTCAACCATCGGTGATCCCCAGTTTAAGGACTGCGCACGTAAGTTTAACACAATTCTCTGCGCGGTGTTTACCCGGTTCTCGGGACTTACTTAGCGGCTTTGTCAATTAATCGTCTCGCCTTGCGCAAAGCGGCCCGCACGCGCGCGGGGGCCGTGCCTCCGATCTGGTTTCGCTTGCTTACGATCCCATGCAACGTAAGCTGTTTCAGCACATCGCTTTGAAACAAGGGAGAGAAGCGGCCGAATTCCCCGGGCGTGAGGTCGGGCAGGCGTTTTCCCTGTTCGATGCAGTACCGGACCATTTTCCCGACGATCTCGTGGGCCTCACGGAACGGGAGTCCTTTGGCGGCGAGGTAGTCGGCGATATCGGTGGCCTCCATGAATCCTTCGCGGGCGGCCTCCTGCATCCGGCCGGCGTGGACGGCGATCTCCGGCGTCATGCGGGTGAGCACGGCGAGGCAGAGCTGGAGCGTGTCGCTGGCGTCAAACAGGGGTTCTTTGTCCTCCTGGAGATCGCGGTTGTAGGTGAGGGGAAGCCCCTTCATGACCGTCAGGAGGGCCAGGAGGCTGCCATAGACACGCCCGGTCTTGCCGCGGACCAGTTCGGCGACGTCGGGGTTCTTCTTCTGGGGCATGATGCTGGACCCGGTGGTGAATGCGTCGCCGATCTCGATGAAGCCGAATTCCGGGGTCGACCACAGGATGAGTTCTTCGCACCAGCGCGAGAGGTGCATCATGCACAGCGCGGCGCCGGCGCAGAACTCGATGAGGTGGTCGCGGTCGGCCACGGCGTCCATGCTGTTCCGGGACACGCTCGGGAATCCCAGTTCCCGGGCCACCATGTCCCGGTCGATGGGATACGGCGTGCCCGCGAGCGCGGCGGAGCCGAGGGGGAGCACGTTGGCCCGCGCATGCAGCTGGCTGAAGCGCTCGTGGTCGCGCTCGAGCATTTCGACATAGGCCAGGAGATGATGGGCCAGCAGGACGGGCTGGGCATGCTGCAGATGCGTGCAGCCCGGCAGGATCACCCCGATATGGGCATCGGCCATGTCCAGGAGAGCCCGTTGCAGGGCGCGCAGCTGCGCCCGGACCGCGTCAATTTGATCGCGCAGCCAGAGGCGGACGTCCAGCGCGATCTGGTCGTTGCGGCTGCGGCCGGTATGCAGGCGTTTGCCGGCGTCGCCGATGCGTTTGACCAGGGCCGATTCGATATTGGTGTGCACGTCTTCCAGCGCGGGATCGAACACGAAGGCGCCGTCGGCGATGTCTCTCGCGATCTGGTGGAGTCCGGCGACGATTTTTTGCGCGTCGCGGCGGGGAATGATGCCGCACTGGCCCAGCATGCGCGCATGGGCGATGCTGCCGCGGATGTCCCACGGCGCCAGCCGGGCGTCGAACGACACGGACTGGCCGAGCGCTTCCACCAGCGCATCCGCCTGTCCCTCAAAACGGCCACCCCAGAGTTTCGCCATGCGACAGTCCTCGCGCGTCTGCCGTTACAGGAGTCCGGCCTTGTTGCGCACGCGCAGCCGGAGGGCGTTCAAGCGAATGAACGCGCCCGCATCGGCCTGCTGGTACGCGCCCTGATCTTCTTCAAACGTGGAAATCTTCTCGTCGTACAAGGATTTCGGCGCTTTCCGGCCGACCACGGTGCAGTTGCCCTTGTACAGTTTGAGGCGCGCCGTGCCGGTGACGTCCTGTTGCGACGCGTCGACAAAGGCCATGAGGGCCTTCATCTCCGGAGAATACCAGAACCCGTTGTAGATCAACTGGGCGATCTTCGGCGACAACAGGTCCCGCTGGAGCATGACTTCGCGATCCATCGTGATGGATTCGACCGCGCGATGCGCCGCGTAGAGCACCGTGCCGCCGGGGGTTTCGTACACGCCCCGCGACTTCATGCCCACGAACCGGTTTTCGACCATGTCGACGCGGCCGACGCCGTTGGCGCCTGCGACGTCGTTGAGCCGGGCCAGCAATGCGGCCGGAGAGAGCCGTTCGCCGTCTACCGCGACCGGCATGCCTTCCTCAAACTCGACTTCGATGCAGGTGGGCGCATCGGGCGCCTCGGCGGGGTCAACAGTCAGTTGGAACATGTCCGCCGGGGGTTCGGCCCAGGGATCTTCGAGGATGCCCCCTTCAAACGACAGGTGGAGCAGGTTGCGGTCATTCGAATAGGGTTTCTTGACCGTCACGGGCACATCGATGCCGTGTTTCCGCGCGTATTCGATCATCTTGGTGCGGCTGGTCAGGTCCCACCGGGGGTCGCGCCACGGCGCGATAATGGTGACCGACGGTTCCAGGGCGAGATAGGTGAGTTCGAACCGGACCTGGTCATTGCCCTTGCCCGTGGCGCCGTGGGCGACGGCATCGGCCTGTTCCTTGCGCAGCACGTCGATCTGGGCCTTTGCGATGAGCGGGCGCGCGACGCTCGTGCCGAGCAGGTAGCTGCCCTCGTACAGGGCGTTGGCGCGCATGGCCGGAAACACGAAGTCGCGCACGAATTCCTCGCGCAGGTCCTCGCAATAGACGTTGCATGCGCCGGTGGCCTTGGCCTTCGCGACGGCGGGGGCGGTTTCTTCGCCCTGGCCGATGTCCGCGATGAAGGCAACCACGTCCGCCTTGTAGATTTCCTGGAGCCACTTCAGGATAACCGAGGTATCGAGCCCGCCCGAATACGCGAGCACGATCTTGTTTATCTTCGCTGCCATGGCTTGCTCTCCTTGTTGTCGAGCGCCGCGGAACTCATCCGCGGGCGAACTGTTTCTGTTTACGATTGCGCCCGGACGCGTCCTTGCGCATGAGGGTCAGCATGACCGCTTTCTGGGCGTGGAGGCGGTTCTCGGCCTGGTCGAGGGCGATGGACCGGGGGCTGTCCATGACGTCGTCCGTGACCTCTTCCCCGCGGTGGGCGGGCAGGCAGTGCATGAAGACGGCGTCGGGCCTGGCGAGTTTCATGAGGCGCGCGTTGACCTGATAGGGCGCGAAGATTTTGGCCCGCTCGGCGCTTTCGTTTTCCTGCCCCATGCTTGCCCAGACGTCGGTGTATACGGCATCCGCGCCGGCGAGACCTTCCTCGAGATCGTGGGTGATGTTCACCTCGCCCCGGGCTTCACGCCGGGCGAATTCGGCGATGGCGGGTTCGAGCTCGTACCCCGGGGGACACACCAGCGTGACGTTAAGGGGGAGCCGGGCGGCGAAATTGAACCAGGAGGCGCAGACGTTGTTGCCGTCGCCTACGAACGCGAGCTTCAGATTCTGGAAGTCGCCCTTGTGTTCGCGCAGGGCCTGGGCATCGGCCAGAATCTGGCAGGGATGAAGCTTGTCGGTCAGGGCGTTGATGATGGGGACCTGTGCGTGCCGGGCGAGCTCAAGAACCGTATCGTGGCTGAAGGTCCGCGCCATGATGCCGTCGACCCAGCGCGCGAGGTTACGCGCGACATCCGGAACCGATTCCCGCTCGCCCAGCCGGGTCGTGACCATTTCGAGCAAAATGGCGTGGCCGCCCAGTTGGTACATGCCGGTCTCAAAAGTGACGCGGGTGCGGAGGCTGGGCTTCTCGAAAATCATGGCGAGGGTCTGCCCCGCGAGTGGCGCCTCGCGTTTTCCGGCTTTGAGGCCGGCTTTCAGCGAATCGGCCAGCTCGAGGAGTTCGAGAATCTCGTCCGTCGTCAGATCGGCCAGAGACAGGAAGTCGGTGTACATCAGGCTTCTCCCAGTACGGCATCCAGGGTCGAAACGACACGATCGACATCATTCCGGGTAACGATGAGCGGGGGCGCGAAGCGCAGGACATTGGGTCCCGCGGGTCCGCACACGATGCCCGCGTCGAGCATCTTCCCGACGATGGGTCCGGCGGGCTTGTCCAGTTCGACACCAACCATGAGGCCCTTGCCCCGCACGTCTTTGATGGCGGCGTGTTTGGCGGCCAGCCCGGCGAGTGCTTCCATGAAATACGCGCCGGTTTCGCGCACGGCCTGCAAGAAACCGTCGGCGAGCAGGACGTTGAGGGTGGCGACGGCGGCCGCGCAGCACAGCGGATTTCCGCCGAACGTCGTGGCGTGGGTTCCCGGCGCGAACCCGGACGCTACCGTTTCGGTGCATCCCATGGCGCCGATGGGCACGCCATTGCCCAGCGCCTTGGCGACGGTCACGATGTCCGGCGCAATACCGGCATGCTCGTGACAGAAGAGTTTTCCGGTCCGCCCCATGCCGGTCTGCACCTCGTCGAAGATCAGGAGCACGCCCCGCTCGTCGCAGAGGCGCCGCACGGCCGGCAGGTACAGTTCATCGGGCACGCGCACGCCGCCCTCGCCCTGGATGGGCTCGAGCAGGATGGCGCCGGTTTCGGGGGTGATGGCGGCCTCCAGGGCGGCGACGTCGTCGTAGGGAACGTGGCTGAATCCCGGCATCATGGGTTCGAACCCGGCCTGGTATTTCTTCTGGCCCGTGGCGGTGATGGTCGCCAGCGTCCGCCCGTGGAACGAGTTTTCGGCGGCGATGATGTGCGGTTTCGGCGTGCCCTGCTGCGCCCAGTACCGCCGTGCGAGTTTGATGGCCGATTCGTTGGCCGTGGCGCCGCAGTTCGCGAAAAACCAGCGGGCGGCGAATGAGTGCGTCGCCAGCAGCTCCGCCAGCCGGACCTGCGGCTCGATGTAGTAGAGGTTGGAGGTATGGACCAGCGTGCGGGCCTGAGTGCAGATGGCCTCGGTCACGGCGGGATGGCAATGGCCCAGGCTGACCACGGCGATGCCCGCGAAGAAATCGAGGTATTCCTTGCCGTCGGCGTCCCAGAGGCGGCTGCCCAGTCCCCGGACGAAGGCGAGTTTCCGCTCGCCGTAGGTGTTGATGATGTATTTGTCGTTCAGCGCTTTGATTTCTTGGGTATTCACAGGTTCGACCTCTCTTCGCTGCCGTTTCGACGGCGCCCGCGGCGAAAACAGAAAAGCCCTCCCGCTGAGGTGCGCATTCACCCACGCCGCTCGCGCGTGGAGGACTTTCCCGACTCACCGCCGCCGCCGGCAGGTGAGTGACCGTATGCACTACTAACGCGTATGCAGATTTTCAATGGCGATCAGGCGGCTTTCCCGCCGCCCGGTTTCTTCTTGCCGGAGGATTCCGTCTTCCCGCCGCCGTCGGTCTTGGCCGGACCGTCGCTTTTTGCGGGACTCTCGCTTTTGGCCGCCATGTCGCCGGCGGTTTTGCCTTTGTTGCGGCCGTTCTTGTAATCGGTTTCGTAGAAGCCGGACCCCTTGAAGATGATGCCGGCGCCGGTCCCCAGGAGCCGCTTCATCCGGACACTGCCACAGGCGGGACATTTTACACGCGGCGTTTCCGACATCGCGTGAAACAGATCCGTGGTCTGGTGACACTTCTGGCATTCGTACGTGTACGTTGGCATGGGTATCGAAACTCCTGTGTGTATGGTCATCGCGGAGGGCGCCCGTGCAGGTTCCGTTCCAGGAAGGCATGCAGCGAAACCCCTGCGAGAAAGGGGTACTTTACCATGGACGAAGCGATAATGCAACGTCGCGGGAGTGATGAACCCAAGCAAATGCAAGGGGTTAGGTGCGGTCATACCGCCGGGGCCGCCTGCGGAAGCGCCCGACGGCGAGGCTTAGCGGAGCGCTCCCCGCTCCAGGGGCAGCCGGACCTCGAAGGACGCGCCTCCCTCGGGCGGGTTGAAATGGCGAACCGACCCGTTGTGCGCGGTGATGATGCGGTGCACGATGGCGAGGCCCAGACCGGTTCCCCCTTCCTTGAGCGTGAAGAACGGTTTGAACACGTCCTCGCCCGATTTGAGCTGGATGCCGGGTCCCGTGTCGGTGATTTCGAAGACGATTTCGCTTCCTTCCCGGCGCACGGTCAGGGAAACGGCGCCGCCCTGGCCGGCGGCGTCGATCCCGTTGTTGATGATGTTGGCCAGGGCCTGGGCGGCCCGTCCCACGTCGGCCTGCATCCCCGGGAGATCCGCCTCGATCTCGCACCGGAGGTTGACCCCGTGCTTGTCGGCGCGCCGGGAACACAACTGGGTGGCCCGGCCCGCGATTTCCTCGGGGGTGCAATGCACCGGATGCACATCGTAGGGGCGCGCGAATCCCAGAAACTGCGAGATGGCCTTTTCGACGCTGCCCGCTTCCCGGAAGATGGTTTCGGCGGCCGCGTACCGCTCATCGGCCTCGCTCAGTTTGCGCATGAGAATCTCGGCCATGGCGCTGATCACGCTCATGGGGTTGCGCAGTTCGTGCACGACGCCCGCAGTGAGCTCTCCCAGCGCCGCGAGTTGGCGGTTGATCTCGGCCGCACGTTCGAACTTGCGCCGTACGGTCATGTCTGTAAACAGGAACACGACACCGCGGATGGCATCGTCAATCATCAACGGCGCGGCGGAGAGTCCGATCTCCTTCCGGTCTTCTTCCCCGGTATCGAGGAGCAGTTCCTGGCGTTCGAGCGGCTCCCCGGACTTCAGCACCTGCTCAAAAAACGGCGCCATGGTTTCGAGCCGGGGCACCTTCTCGAGCCGGGCGCCCGGCGCCAGCGCGTGGGGTCCGATGCCGAGGTGCGCGCAGGCCGCTTCGTTCGCGGCGACGACCCGCCCGTCGAGGTCGAGCGCCAACACTCCGCTGGCCAGGGCATCGAGGACATGGGAATGGTAGTCTTCCCCGTGGTGCCCGGCTTCGTCTGCTGTTGCCGCCGGCGGGCGCGTCGACTTCTTCATGGGCGCCATACTCCTGTGGTTATCAGGTTGAACATTCCGGGTTCATCCGCAAACGGATTTCCTTTGCCAGCCGCGCGAACTCATCCAGCGTCACCGTCTGAGGCCGGCGGCCGGGCGCAATGGCCGCGGCTTCCATAGCCTCGAGCACGGCCTCGCGCGGCGCTCCAAAACTCCCCGATTTCGTCAACGAGTTACGCAACGTCTTCCGGCGCTGTCCGAAGGCGGCCCGCATCAGGGCCATCAGGAAAGCGCGGTCCACATCAGGATACAGAGGCGTTTCGCGTGTACGCAAGCGGACAACGCAACTGTCGACTTTGGGGATGGGCCGGAAACACGTGCGGGGGACGCGGCGAATCAGGTCCACGTCGCCGAAATAGCGGGCGGCCATGGCGAGCATGCCGTAGTCGTGCGTATCGACGGCCGCGGTCAGCCGCAGGGCCACTTCCTCCTGAACCATGACCACCATCTGGCGCATGGGCAGGGGCGATTCCCAGAAATGAAAGAGTACCGGCGTTGTGATGTAGTACGGCAGGTTCGAGAGCATATGGAAGCGTTCGCCGTCCGGCAGAAACTCAGCGGCCAGCTTGTCTACCCCGTGATTCAGCACATCGCCCCGGAACAGCACCACGTTGTCAACGCCCCCGAAACGGTCTTCCAGGCAGGGCATGAAGGAGAAATCGATCTCGATGGCCAGCACACGGCGGGCGACGGGGTGCAGGTACCGGGTGAGGGCGCCCAGGCCCGCTCCCACCTCAATGACGTCGTCATCCCTGGTCAGGTTCGCCGCCTCCACCATGATACGGTTGATGTTGTCGTCGACCAGGAGGTTCTGGCCCAGTTGGCGTTTGAAACGGATATTGTATCGGCTGCACAGATCCTGCAGATGCATGCCCAACACTCCTTCCCCGGGGCGTTCCGGCCCGGGCCCGGCTGCCGCGTCGTTCCGGACGCGCGTTGACCCCCTGCGGCGGGGTTGTTATGATCGAATCCAAGCACGGGACACGAGCCATGGCGGAATTGTACATCGAACAACCCGGCCTCACACCTTTTACGGTGCCTCTCGAGGGCCAGACTATCCGCCTTGGCCGCGCCGAAGACAACGACGTCGTCCTGCAGGCCGACGAAGTCTCGCGCCACCACGCCACGCTCGAGTACCGCGCGGGCAAGCTCATTCTAACCGACCTCAAGAGCATGAACGGCACGTACGTTAACCGCCAGCGCATTGTGGAACGCGCCTTGTCGGATCAGGACGACATCTGGCTCGGCAGCAAGTGCCATATCCTGTACCGCGACCCGGATGGCCACGCGACGCTTGGCCTGCTTGAACCGTACGGCGAGACTTCGTCGATCATACAGGATCTCGACGTGATTCGCGCCGAAATGGACCGGATCGGCAACAGCATGACCCTGATCGGCAAACGCGGCCAGGGAGTAACCGGCCGCACGCCCGCCCTGGAAGAGGATGCCGGCACGGACATCGTCGGCATTGGCCGTGCGTACCGCCGCCTGGCCGCGCTGTACGAGGCCAGCAAGCTGATGGCTTCCGAATTCGACCTGGGCAAACGCCTGTCCGACATGCTCGACAAGGTCATGGCGGTCATGGAGGCCGAGCGGGGGTTCGTCATGTTGCACGACAACCAGACGGGCCGC
>JAAYAQ010000198.1 GCA_012719295.1 Candidatus Hydrogenedentota bacterium
CCGACACCCTCGGCCCGCGCGCACCCGGTCCGCCGATGGAACGAAGTCCAGGCCCGGGATTACGCGGAGGGGCGGCGCGTCAGGTATACTGCACGGAAACAGCCGGCCCGGGGAGATTCCAATGACGCGTCTTTGGGAACGCCCGGGCGGAGAATGGACCCGGTTCCATGCCGCTGTGGTCAGGGCCGTCTGCGAACTGATGAAAGAACCGGAGGCCGCGGATGTTTCCCCGGCTCCATGACCTGCAACCCATTGGAGCAAGAAGACAGTGAGATACAGCCGACGAACCCCGTTCGTGATGCTGGCCGGCCGGTGCGCTTCGGGACATGCAGCCAGATTAGTGCTGCTCCTGACTCTGGCCGTGTCGTGTTGTTCCGCGGGAGCGCAGGTCGACCGGTTTTACGGCGAGCCCATCGAATTGAAGAGCGACTTCATCTACTTCACCAGTTGGAAATACGTGCGCCAGGGCGGATTTTCCTGGCAGCTCGAGCATGCCTCCGATGCGACAGAAGAAGAAAAGAACGTGGGCGCGTGGCTCGAAGGCGACGGCACGCGTCCGGCGCGGTTTGCGCTCAGCGATATGCCGCGGGGGATCCGGCTCGTTGCCCAGAAGGCGGAAAAACGGCCTTTCCAGCCCGGCCAGCTCGCCGCGCAGGTCTTCGACGAGGGCAAATACAAATCCTGGTACACCATGGGACCCTGCGCCGAGCCGGAACCGTATAGCACCAAGGAGCGCATCCTGCCCGGTTACAACGCCCACATCGCGTATGCGGAATCGGTAGATGGCGTGCACTGGGACCTCCCCAGACTCGGACTGGTCGAGTTCGCGGGCAGCACGGAGAATAACCTCGTGTTCCGGGGCGACCTCAACGGTTCGACGCGGGGATTCCACGGGGGAAGCGTCTTCATCGACCCCTCGTCGGCGGAGGAACGTTACAAAATGTTCTATCTCGGCATCATCACCGACGAGGAGTGGGCCGCCTTCGCCGCGAAATACCCCGATGAAGTCGACACCATGGCCCGCCGGCAGGATGTGGGGGGATTTCGCTGCGTGGTCGCCGTGTTCGGCGCGGTGTCGCCCGACGGCATCCACTGGACCTCCCTGCCGGAACCGCTCATGATCCAGCACGCGGACACCTTGAACACGTGCTATTACGATGTCGACCGCAAGGAATATGTGGCGTATGTGAGGGCGTGGCAGGCCCACGTCAAAGCGCCCGGCATGGAAGCCGTCAATCCCGACGGCTGGATTGCGGCCGGGCGGCGCTCAATCGGGCGCGCCGTCAGCAGGGATTTCCGGCATTTCGGCAAACCCGAGATCGTGGTATCGACGGGCGCCCACATGCCCCCCAGCCACCTGTATTACACCAACGGCAAGACGACCCTTCCCGGCATCCTCGACAACCACGTCATGTTCCCCTGGCGTTGGGAACTCGAGAGCGACGGCGGTTCCACCTGGCTGCTTTCGAGCCCCGACGGCACGGTGTGGTCCCAGGTGCCCGGAGGCCCCGTGGTGGAGACGGGCGCGCCGGGAACCTCCTCGGGCGGTTACGTGGTCTGCAGCGGCAACCTGCTGGAGTATCCCGGAGACATCTGGGGGCTGACCTACGGCGCAAATCCCATTCCGCACAAGTATCCGGGCCGGAACTTCGAAAAACGCCAGGGGCTGTTTCCCGGGGTGCCGGGTGAGGGCGGCCTCGCCACGTGGCCGAAAGGCCGGCTCGTGGCCCTGCAGTGCGACGAAGAAGGCGAGTTCGCCACCCTGGCCGTCGTTCCCCGGGGCAATGCGCTCCGGCTGAATGCGTCGGTCAAGCCCACGGGATACATCCGGGTGGCGGTCAGAAAATTCGGCTCGGGCACCGACATCCCCGGGCGAACGTTTGACGATGCCGACCGGATTGTGGGCGACGGTCTCGCCGTCCCCGTCACGTGGCACGGGGAAGAGCGCCTCAACCATGAAGGCGCCCCGGTGCTGCTCCGGTTTCAGCTGCGCCAGGCGAAGCTCTTCGGGGTCGAGTTTCATTCCTGAACCCGTGGCACATGGCCGTTCCGCGGCACACGCCGTTTCGCGCCGGGCTGAGCGAACGCAAATTTTCTCTTGATCTCGGATGCTATCCTCATTATCATCACGCAACCTCTTTGGACTCCTTTTGCGCGTTGCTCCAGGCTGGGCGGAACCTGGATGGACGTGGCCGGCAAAAGGAGCCCATGCCATATATGGTCCGTGAAGTCTTGAGGACGGGTATATCCGGACGTAAACCATACGGAGAGCATGATGCTGGAATTCAAGAAAGGCGTGGACATCCTTTCCGACATCGGCGGGATCAACACTATCGAGGAAGCCAGGAAACTGTTCAACGAACAGCTGGATAGCGAGCACCTCTCCAGACTCTCCCGGATCACCCACGAAGACGTCTTGTTGAAGGTCGCCAACGCCATCGCCATGTGCCAGCCGGACAGGGTCATGGTGCTGACAGGCTCCGGCGCGGACAAGGACTTCGTCCGGAAGTACAGCATCGAGAAGGGCGAGGAAACACCTCTGGCGATCCCCGGCCACACTTACCACTTCGACCTGCCCGAAGACCAGGGCCGCCTGCTCAACCAGACCCTGTACATTGTCAATGAGGACGAACAGATCTCGTCCATGGCGCAGAAAGAGTTGCGCAGCGTATCGCATGCGCACATCAAGAAGCACATGACCGGCATTATGAAGGGCAAAGTCATGTTCGTCGGGTTTTACTCCCGCGGCCCGGTCGGCGCCCGGGCCTCGATACCGGCCATCGAAATCTCCAGTTCGACGTACGTGCTGCACTCCGCCGAGCTGCTGTACCGCAACTGCTATGCGGATTTCGACGCCGAAGTCGACCGGCGCGGCGAGTTCTTCACCAACGTCCATTCGGAAGGCCCCAACCGCCCGGAAGACATTCCCAACTGCCGTATCTACATGGATCGGTCCTGGCAGACAACCTATTCGATGTTCTGCACATACGCCGGCAACACGCTGCTCATGAAGAAAGGCAACCATCGATTCGCCTCCGACACGGCCATCTACAAGCACATCGGCCGCGAGCTCTCCGAGCACATGTTCATTACCGGCATGACCGGTCCGGGCGCCCGAAAGACCTATTTTGCCGGCGCCGCGCCGTCCGGTTGCGGGAAAACCACCACGGCCATGGTCGGGTCCGATTTCATCGGCGACGACCTGGCGCAACTCTGGATCGCCGATAACGGCACCCTGCGCGCGATCAACCCCGAGATCGGCATCTTCGGCATTCTCGAGGATGTGAACCGGGAGGGGGATCCCCACCTCATGAAGTGTCTGCGCGAGCCGGGCACCGAGGTCATTTTCTCCAACGTGCTCATCGACGAAAACAAGAAACCGCGCTGGGTGGGCGACGGCGAGCCGGTCCCGGAACGCGGCATCAACTTCCAGGGCGAATGGACGCCCGCCATGACGGACGTGCCCATGTCCCACCCGAATTCCCGGTGCACCCTGCTCTCGGAAGCCATCGCCAATCACAACAAGGCGGTCAACGCCGACCCGGCCGGCGTCCCCATCGCCGTGGTCACGTATTCGGGCCGCGACTCCGACACCATGCCCCCGATCTGGGTCGCCAAGACCATGGACGACGGCGTGGTCATCGGCGCGTCCATTGTGTCGAAAGCCACCGCCACCGAGATCGGGGCCTCCGGCATCCGCCGTCAGCCGTGGGCCAATGCGCCGTTCATCCCCGGTAAGCTGGGCGACTACCTGGATGCCCAGTTCAAGTTCTTCAATAATCCCGACCTCCGGAAAAAACCGGTGATTGCGGGCCTGAACTATTTCCTCGCCCGGGAAAACCGGGGCGAGAACCGCACCGGACTCCTTGGCGAAAAGCGAGACGTGCATGTGTGGCTCGGGTGGCTCGAGCTGTACGCGCACGGCGATGTCCAGGCGCTCGAGATCCCCATCGGCCTGATCCCGAAGTATGAGGATCTCAAGAAGATCTTCAAACAGAAGCTCAACAAAGAATACAGCGAAGACCTCTACACGAAGCAGTTCTCGCTGTATATCGACAATGTCCTGATGCTGATCGACCTCGAGATTGCGGCCTGGCAGAAGGAAGAGGGTGTCAGCAAGACCATCTTTGACGTCTACGACAGGCAGAAAGCCGCGCTCGAAGCGTTGAAGGCCGCCAAAGGTCCCATCATTCGGCCGCAGGACCTCTAAACCGCCCCGCGCACTGGTCACCGCCCGCCCCGGAAACGCCGCGGCGGGCGGTGTTGTGTCTGGCCGGTGCTGTGGCCTGCAGCGCGCAAACGCCCCCTGAACGGGCCCCGGTCTTGTACCGCTGCGGGCGTCTTGCTATGGTTTTGGCGGGAATCAAACAGAGAGGAGCGCGTCCGTGACGGATAAAGGGTTGTTCCTGCAGAACGTCATCGCGGTGATCTGGGATTTTGACCGGACGCTGTCGCCGCAGTACATGCAGAAGCCGTTGTTCGAAGCCTACGACGTCGACGAAAACACGTTCTGGGAGCAGGTTGGCAGGTTGCCCGCCTACTACCGGCAGGCGGGCATTCACGTACAACGGGACACGTGTTACCTGGGCCACATCCTGTCGTATGTGCGGGCGGGGCGGTTCAAGGGCCTTACCAATGCGAGACTGCGGGATCTCGGCAAGAACATCACGTTTTACCGGGGATTGCCCTTCTTTCTTGACCGGCTCAAGACGATTGTCAAGGCGCCGGACTACGCGGAGGGGGATCTCCGGCTGGAGCATTACGTGGTCAGCACGGGTCTGGCGGAGATCATCCGCGGGTCGGAAATCGCGGAGAAACTCGACGGCGTATGGGCCTCGGAATTCATCGAAACGCCCGCCGAACCCGACACCGATCTCGCCGGCGCGCCCGCGCACGGCGAGATCACCCAGATCGCCACGCTGCTCGACAACACGACCAAGACGCGGGCCTTATTCGAAATCAACAAGGGCGTAAACAAAGAGCCCAGCATCACGGTGAACGACGCCATCCCGGAGGAAGAACGCCGCGTGCCGTTCAAGAACATGATCTACGTCGCCGACGGCCCCAGCGACATCCCGTCGTTCTCGGTGGTGCGGAAACACGGAGGCCTGGCGTTCGCGGTCTACAAGCCCCGATCGCCACGGCACTACGAACAGGCGCTCATGCTCCAGGAGACCGATCGGGTCGACATGATCGGCCCGGCCGACTACCGCGAGGGGTCCTCGACCGACATGTGGTTCCAGTCGCAGATTCGCCGGATCGCGAGCCGCATGCTGGACGAGCGCCGCCGCGCCCTCGAGAGCAAAGTGCGCAAAGAACCCGTGCATCTGGCCGAGATTCAGCGCCAGAAGAAAGTGAAACAGAAGGAAGCGGAGGAGTAGCGCCTCAGACCGGGTCGCCCGGCCAGTCCGCTGGTTTGTCCTCGAACACCGCGAAATGGCTGCGCGGCTCCCGGAGGAGGCGCTTCGCCTCGGCGAGCTGGCCGATGCCGCGGTACCGCGCGTTCACTCCCGCCACGACCGAACCGCAGGCAAGAGCCGTCGCCGGATCATCCCAGCGCATCATGCCGGTCAGGAACCCCGCCGAGAAGCTGTCGCCGCACCCGGTCGTATCCACGGCCTTCACGGGCGGAAGGACACCGATGTCCACGAGATAATAGCCGCCGTCTTTCCGGTGCACCGTGACCGCCCCTTCGGGCCCCAGGGTGACGGTCACGGCCCGCGGCCCCGCCTCGCAGACTTCCCGCGCTGCCTCCGCGAACGCCCGGCGCGTCGTGACATCCCGGTCGAACATCGTGTTGATCTCGAACTCGTTGCATTGGAGCACATCGACGCAAGGGGCCCAGTCGCGCCACTGGCGGAAGCCCACGATATCGCGTTTCCCGTCGTCGTCGAACCGGCTGACGAGATTGTGCACGTCGAGCGAGACGATTCCCCGATACGCCGCCCGGAATGCCCGCAAGGTCTGGAGATCGATCTCCGTGCCGTTGATGAAGTTAAAGTGGACCGCGCCGGCATCCAGGATGCCGTCGAGTTCACCGGCGGTAAACGGCGGCATGCGGTGGCGGACGGTCTCGTCCCGCCAGGAATTCGTCCGCCACGTCAGCGTGACATGGGTCATGGGTCCGCGGCAGGGAACGATGCCGCTGGTGTCGACATGGGGAAGCCGTCTGAACTCCGCGATGGCGGCATCAAACCGGTCCTCGCCGATTTTGGTGAAGGGGACGGCGGCATCGCCGGCATCGAGCACGCTGGCGAAAGCGGCGGCATTGTAGAGAATGCCGCCGAAACTCTCTCGGCGCTCGCCATCGAGAGTCAGGATCTCGTCAAAACATACGGCTCCGAGGATCGCTATCTTCATGGCGCCGCAGTGTAGCCGAAGGCTCCGGGGAAAATCCAGACCCCGCGTTACTGATCGAGACCGCCCAGAGCCTCCAGAATCTGCGGCGTGACGGGGAATTTGCCCGGATACTTGATGAATTCCACGTGGCCGTCCATATACAGCACGTTGCAGCCGCCGGGGACGTGATTGAACTCGGTGACGGCGCCCGAGGTCGAGGC
>JAAYAQ010000032.1 GCA_012719295.1 Candidatus Hydrogenedentota bacterium
CGCGCGGGCATGCGCACCTGTTCCGCCTGGCCGCGCACGCGGAGATGCTGGCAATATCCGCAAATTGTGCCATGAATCCCCCCAAGAGTTAAAGCAGTCCCTCCGGTTGCCCTTTTGACCCCGCACGCCTATGCTGGAATGGTCCGGCGTCTGAGGAACCGGGGTGGACGGGGAAGGAGAAGCGACATGAGGCGGATCATCGGTTCGTTGGTGACAGCGGCGCTTGCGGCCTGCGCGGCCGTCACGCTGTGCCCGGCCTCCTGGGCGGGCGACCCGACCAAGAACGCGCAATTCCAGCCTGGGGCCGAAGGCGCCAGACTCATCGACGCGGCCGCGTTCGAATCCCTCCAGGCGGCCTTCCAGGCCCTGCCCGCCGCGGGAGGAGTCGTCACCATTCCGCCCGGGCGGTACGAAATCACGGAACCGTTGCGCATCCGGACCGGCGACGTCCTGGTGCGCGGCTCGGGGACAAGCACCCACATCGTCAACCGGAACGAAGGCGGTCTGGCCGGTATCGACGTGCGCGCCCCCGAGGGCGTCAAATCGATCTGGCGCGTGCAGATCTGCGATCTGCGGGTCACGGGCAATCCCAAGAGCGGTCCGGGCATCTACGCCAAGGCCGTTGACGAGATCCTCATCAGCCGCGTGGCCGCCGAACATAATGGCACGTACGGCATCTTCCTGGACAACTGCTACGAGGACCCGCGCATCTGCGACTGCCTGATCAATTACAACACGCATACCGGCCTGAACCTCGTCGCCTGCCATGACATCGTGGTCTCCGGCAACCAGTTCGAGGAAAACAAGGACGCGGTCCGTTGCATCGACGGCTACAACCTGGCGATGACCGGCAACAGTCTCGACGATCACCTCGGCAACGGCGTGGTCATCGAAAATACCTACGGCTCGCTGGTTTCGGCCAACATGATCGAGGAATGCGCTGGCCACGCGGTCGTGCTCGCGCGCGAGTGCTACGGCGATACCGTCAGCGCCAACACCCTGGCCCATTGCAAGGGCGAAGGGGTGCATCTTGACAAGGTGCGCGCCATCACGATCAGCGCCAACAACATCGTGCTCATGGCTCAGGCGGGGGTTCATGCCCTGAACGGCGCGGGCGAACTCACGATCGCCGGCAATACGTTCTGCCGCTATCCGTTCGATCCCACCAAGGCGCACAAGCTCGATCCCGCGTCGGGGATTGTGCTCGAAGGCGTGCAGGACGCCACCATCACCGGCAACTCGTTCACCCGCCTGCGCCAGACGGCCCTGACGGTCAGGGGCAAGGACAACAAGCGGCTCATCATCGTCGGCAATTCGATCCTGAACCCGTCCCAGGAACGTCCCCGGGAGTATTCGGCGTTCTTTTTCGAGAACCTCAGCGACTCGGTCATTACGGGCAACATCATCGCCGATAACCAGAGCCCCAACACCATGAAACAGGTGGTGGAATTCACCGGCGATCCCGGCACCCTCGTGGTAGGCGACAACCTCGTCACCGGCCTCGAGCGGCTCATCATTCCGACGGGCATTCCCATGCAGAGCGGCGCGCCCTTTATCACACCGCCATGAGGCCGGCAGCGCCTGGGCGTGCCCCGGCCTTATCGTCTCGTGAGCAGAAACCCTTCGATGCCCCACTGGGGCAGGGTGGACGTGCGCAGGGCATGGTCCTCCCAGGGGCACGGGGTTTCCGCGCCGGTCGCGGCATCGACGCGGACCGCCTCGTAGGCGCCCGTCATGCCCAGCACGCCGGGAGCCAGTCTTAATTGAGCAGAGCCGGGTTCGGCGCCGAGATTGCCCGCGATGACCAGATACCGGTCCGGCGATTCCCGGTACACGAGCGCTTCCAGATTCGGATTGGAACTCTCGAGCGCGACGACGTTCATCGAGGGCGAGTTGAACACCTCCGCCTTTTCCACGTCGATGGTGGCCAGCAACCGCCAATAGGGCAGCACAAACCGGTAGAGATCGTCGTTGGGATCGAGTGGATACGTCACATCGCGGGTCTGGCGCGCCACGATCCCCGTGACGATGTGCGGATAGACTCCCCAGACCGCCATCTTCGCGGCGCCCTCGGCGTTCTGGTAATCGGGCAAGTCGAGGGTCCAGGGCATGCAGACCCCGCCCCCCAGCATGCCCTTGTACGCCGCCTCGTCGCGAGCCGAGAACATGTGCCGGTCCGAACCCGTCTCGCCGGGCAGGTAGGCATCAAACCCCAGGTTGGCGAATACGCCCGAATTGAACGAGCCCTGGTGACCGATGAGAAAGCCGTCCGGGCCGACCGTCTCGCGCAGCCGCCGCATCAGCAGAAAATACCCCCGCGCCGGGGTGTAGAGGCCGTCTTCGGAGAAATGCCGGTCGCCGAGGAAGGGTTCGGCCGCGTATCGGGCCTCGTGCCAGGCCACCGCGAACGGTCCGTGCCAGTCGAGGTAAATGCCGTCGAGGTTTCGGGTGCAGTACTTCTCGAAAAAGCCCGTCTCCAGGGCATACCACTCGACCCCGCGCATGTAGAGGCCCACGCGGAGGCCTTTCGCGTGGGCGTAGTCGATTGTCCGCGCCATGGCGTCGGGGTCGCGCGCCACACGGTACTCGGCATGGGGATGCCCGTTGCTGCCACGCTGCAACAGGTATTCGTGATGCAGAATGAGCATGGTTGCGTGGTTGTCGACCATCGCGTCGATATGTTCCCGCGCCGGATACCAGTGCTCGAGGTCCAGCCAGTTGACGACGTGGTACACGCGCTGGCCGACAACGTTGCTCCGGGGTTTCCCCGTCGCCGCGCCGCCCAGGCCCAGGGCAAACCGGTTGCGGTACTGAAACCCCGGTTCGAGGGTCTCGCCGCCGCGCCCCAGAAACCACGCCGCACGGGCCGCATCCGATTCGTACGCGGCCGTGCCCGACAGCGGCCGGTTGTCTTCGACGATCACCTCGATCTCGTTGGTGAAACTTCGCGCCGGATTCGCGCCGAATGCCGCCCGGAACGATCGGAAGGGCATTTCCTGTTTCCCCACCTGCTGGGCCCGGTAGCGAGGATACGCGGCCACTTCCGGCCGTACCGTGAACGAGGCAGACGCTTCCGACAGGACGAACGGCACGCTCACCAGCGTGCATTCCATATCGAGGAAGACGGCCCCCTCGGGATGGATCTCGTAACGCAAATCGATCCCCCATGGCGACCCTTTTCCGTCGTCGCGCCGCAACACGCCGCAGGTATGGATGCGCACCGCCCGGCCCTCGCGCTCCACCTGCCGGATCTCGCCTTTGTGCGGATCCAGGGCGAGCTTCCATTCCGATGCGCCGTCATGAAACCGCAACGCCGGGAACGTGCCCGCGAGCACCTCGTGCCAGCCCGCGCCGTCGTACAGCCGGAGCGACGTCATCTCCCCGCCTTTCGACGCATCGACGGTCAGGGCAAAATGCGCGCCGGACACCGTGACGGTCCGGCCGGCGTGCTCCACGGCCAGTTCGGGTTCGGCAGCGCCCAGGGCGAATGAGGCAATCACGGCCAGAGAAAGCATGCGTCGTCTCCTGCGTTCCGGGCCCATCGCGATGGCCAACGAAACCGCCACGCCGGCGCCGTGTCTACCACTGTTCGGCGATGCGGCTCTCGTCGTTGACGGCATCCTCGTAGTAATAGTGCGCACACGGGATGAAGATCTCTTTCGGGACCTCCTCGCCGTTGAGGTAGTTGATGAAGGCCTCGACGGTGCCCACGGCCATCTGGCGGGGAAACTGTTGCGGGGAATCGTAGAGTTTCTTCTCGAACACGGCCTGTTTGCCCGCGGGGGAGGCGTCGAAGGCGATGATGGTGATCTGTTCGGCCCTGCCCGCCTTGGCGACCGCCGCGCAGGCCCCCAGCCCCGTCGGGTCGTTGATGGCGAAAATGCCCACGATGTCGGGGTGCGCCTGAAGAATGTCCGTCGCGACGGCGTAGGCGTCGTTGCGGTTGCCCTTGCCGCTCAGGTCAGTGACGATCTCGAGCTTGCTGCCGTTCTCACTGAGGTAATCCCGGAAGCCTTTGACGCGGTAGATGCACGAAGTGACCTCGGGATAATTGATGATGGCGATCTTGCCCTGGTCGCCCGTGACCTTCATCATGCTTTCTCCGGCGAGGCGCCCCCCCTGGTAGTTGTCGCTGCCGATGTGCGACACGATGTAGGGGTGCGCCTCCGCGTCGGTCACTTGCACGTCGTAGGTAAACACGGGCACGCCCGCCGCGCCCGCCTTCTTGACCCCTTCCCCCGCGGATTCGGAGTCGACGGGATTGAGGAAGATCGCGTCGTAGCCCTGGGCCGCGAAATCGGCGAGCTGGCTGTTCTGTTTGGCGGGATCCATTTCACCGCTCAAGACCACCACTTCGTAGCCGTGTTTGGCCGCTTCTTCCTGCATGACGTTGCCGATGAGCTTGAAGAACGGGTTGGTGAGGTCCATGCAGGTGACGCCGATCTTGCCCTTGACCTCCGGTTTCGCGGCGCCGGGCGCCGCCGCCTGTTTCGGGCCGCACGAGACGGCCAGTGCCGCGAAAGCGCCCGCCAGCACGAGGCGCGTGGCCCATCGAGTCGTGTTCATGCTTCCGTCTCCTTTTTGCCCGGTTCGCCGGGGGCGCCGCGCAGCTGTTTGCGCACCAGCGCATCGAGTCCGCCGCCGCCCCGCGCCTTGTCGAGCAGCACCGCGCCGAGAATGACGCCGCCCAGCACAACCTGTTGCGTGTAGCTTTCGAGCCCCAGCAGGTTCATGCCGTTCTGAATCACCGAGATAACAAACGCGCCGATCAGGGTGCCCAGGATATGGCCCGAACCGCCGGACAGGCTCGTGCCGCCCACCACCACCGCCGCGATGACATAGAGTTCGTACATCGTGCCCATGTTGGGGGTGCCGGTGTCGATCTGCGACGCCTGAATGCATCCGCCCAGACCCGCGGCCAGGGCGCTCATAACATAGACGAAAACGATGACGCGTCCAACCGGCACGCCGGAAAGCCGCGCCGCCTCCTCGCTTCCGCCCACGGCGTAGATGTGGCGTCCCCGGCGGGTGTGCGACATGAAGACGTGCGCCGCGGAATACAGCACGACAAGCAGTATGACCGTGTTGGGCACGCCGAGGGTGCGTCCCTGCCCGAGCCAGGGCAGCGCCCCGGGCACCTGGTAGATCGAAAATCCGCCCGTGAGCATGAACGCCAGGCCCCGCGCCATCATCATGATGCCCAGCGTGGTGATGAAGGGCGGCACCCTGAATCGCGCTACGAGCACCCCGCCCAGGCCGCCCACCACGCCGCAGCTCAACGTGCCCGCCAGAAACCCCGCCGGCACCGCCCAGGCGGGCGCGTCTTCGCCGCCGAGCTGCTTCATCACCAGCGCGCCGATCACCGCCGACAGCGCGATCAGGCTGCCCACCGACAGGTCGATCCCCGCCGTCAGAATTACCATGGTCATCCCGATGGCAATCACGGCAATGACGACGATCCGGTCCACGATCGCGAGCAGGTTTCCGCGTTTGAGGAAATCCGGCCACAAGCGCGACGAAGGCGTCAGCAGGCGGTACTGCGCAAACGCGGGGTAGTGTTCGGGGATCAACGCCAGCACGTTCCATTTCACCACGTCGCCTGTGGTCGCGAGGGCCGCCAGCGTCCCGCCGTCCGCCTGGACCGCGTCGAGGGCCGTCCGAAGATCGCGCGGCGTGCCCACGACCACGCGCGCGTTCGGGAATCCCGCCGCCTGAAGACGCGCGCCGAGCGATTCGGCAAACGGCGCGGAATCGGTGTTCACCGCGCCCGCCACGAGGATGACGGACCCCGGCTCGACGGTCCGGCTGATCTCCGACGCGAGCTCGGCGATGGCCTCTTCGCCGGTCGGCGACTGGACCTTCAGCGTGAGCACGCTGAACAGTACGCACAGCCCGAGCAACACCAGGACCATCCCGTACTCGCCGAGCACTCTTCTCGCCATCGTTCTCCGGGTTCCCCTGTGGTTTCGCGCGGTACGCGCAGGCGGTACGATCGTAGAGGCGGCGATACCTGAATGCAAACAAAATCGCGCGCCACGCGTCCCGGCGCTATTGAAAGAGTTCTTTGAAAGGATTGGCGGCGATGGAGTGCGCCAGGAACACCGCGGTGACGAGCCACAGGAGAAGGCAAACCCAGAAGGCCGCGGTCCAGAAATAACGCAGCACGGCGTTCCGGCTCGGATGCACTTCCGGGAGGATGCCGAGCAGCAAGCCGCCCGCCAGGCCCCCGATATGGGCCGCGTTGTTGACCCGCGGGACGATGAACCCGAAGACCAGCATGTAGACCACCCAGCGGACCAGCGCGTCGCGGTAGATGCGCATGCCCGGCCCGCCCGTGTGAAAATACGCGATCCCGAAACCGATCAGGCCGAAAATCCAGCCCGAGGCGCCCAGGGTGGGCACGTGCGGGATCCCCTGCGCGAGCCCGTACCACACATACGACCCGGCCGCGGCCGTGAGCTGGCAGGCGGTGATCAGCACCAGCATGCGCGAGCGGCCGATCTGGTTCTCCATGATGGGCCCGATCTGGCTCAGCGCAAACAAGTTGAACACGATGTGAATCAGGCCCGCGTGATACAGGCCGAACGCCAGGGCCCGCCAGTACTGCATGGGATCCCGCATCATCAGAGGCATCCACCCGCCGAACCGGAGCAGGGTCTCGAAATCCGGGCCCACCAGGGTCGAAAAGCCTCCCAGGAGAACGCTCAACCCGAACAGCCCGATCATGACCGCCATGAAAATCACCACGGTCGGCGCTCCGCCCTGCGGCGTGACGATCCCGAACAGGCGAAACAGCTTGTAGCCCAGGGCCGACGGTAGCCGCGCCCCGCACTTCTCGCAGCGCCGGGCGTCCCGGTCGTTGAGCGCGTTGCATTTGAGGCAGAACTTGTGCGGGTAGGTCAGCCATTGCAGGCGGCTGGGCAGGGCGGTTCCCCGCTCGCGCACCGCCTCCCGCTTCTTCTCCCACTGGTACAGCTTCCAGCGGAGCTTCTGCGTGCGGAACCCGAGCGCTTCCAGCCGGTCCAACATTCTGCCCAGAAAATCGGCCATGCGGGCAGTGTAGAGTTTTGGGGACACAATACGCAATGGCGAGTTTGCGGGCCATTCAATTCTCGAAATACCGGTTCCGCCGCGACGGCCGGGGGCGGGAGTCCCAAATCGCTTGTACCCAAGCCTCGGGTTAGTCCATGATAGAGCGCATGAAGGAAGTCCGCCGGTACCGGTACCGGGGTGCGCTTCGTGCGGCACCCAGCACGCGAGCTTCCGGGTCGTTTCCATACCGGGTTTGCCGTGGGCGACGGCAACCGCACACGATGAGGTCTGACCATGCCTGATTCCGTCACCGGGCTGTCCTCGAAACCCTTTGACATCACCAGGGACGTAACGGCGATCGTTCTCGGGGGGGGACGAGGCAGCCGTTTACGGCCGTTGACATCCGAGCGGGCCAAGCCCGCGGTGCCCCTGTGCGGGCGCTACCGGCTGGTGGACATTCCGATCAGCAACTGCATTCACTCGAAGATCAACCGAGTGTTCCTGCTCACGCAGTTTAACAGCGCGTCGCTGCACCGCCACGTCAGCCACACCTACAAATTTGACGCGTTTTCGGAGGGATTTGTCGAGATCCTGGCCGCGGAGCAGACGTATCAGAGTGGCGACTGGTACCAGGGCACGGCCGACGCGGTCCGCAAACAGTTGCGCCATTTCCGCAACCTCAACGCCAAGTATTTTCTCATTCTGTCGGGCGATCAGCTCTACAGCATGGACTATGGCGCGATCCTGCGGACGCACATCGACAAAGGCGCGGAGATTACGGTGGCGGCGCTGCCGGTCGCCCAGGATGCCGCGCGGGGGTTTGGCGTGCTGCAGGTCGACCCGAACGGGCGGCTGGTGAATTTCGTGGAAAAACCGTCGGACGAGGAGCAGTTTCAGAAGCTTGTCACTCCCAAGGCGGTGTTTGACGACTTTGGCCTGGAATCGGAAGGGCGCAGCTTCCTCGGGTCGATGGGCATCTACGTGTTCAACGCCGACCTGCTGCCCGGCCTGCTGCTGGAACACCTCGACTGGAACGATTTCGGCCATCATGTGCTGCCGAGGTCGCTGCAGCAGCGGCCCATTTTCGCCCACCTGTTCTCGGGGTTCTGGGAAGACATCGGCACGGTGCGGTCGTATTACGAAGTCAGCATCCGCATGGTCCAGCCCAATCCGCCGTTCGAGTTTCACCGCCCCGGGCACGTGGTGTACAGCCGCGCGCGGTTTCTGCCCGGCGCCCGGGTGTCCAATGCCACCGTGCGCAATTCGATGATCTGCGAAGGATGCCGCATCGAAGACGCGACGATCACGGACTCGATCGTCGGCATCCGCACCATTGTGGGCCGCGGCGTCGCCATCAACCGCAGCATCATCATGGGCGAAGACTATTTTGAAGAGGAGCGCGCGCCGGGCCAGATCCCCATCGGCATCGGCGAGGGCACCCAGATCGAGGGGGCCATTGTAGACAAGAACACCCGCATCGGCAGGAACGTCCGGATTCATGCCGCCGACACCCTGCCCGATCAGACGGGCGACGGCTGGGCGATTCGCGACGGGATCGTCGTGATCCTCAAAGGCGCCGAGATCCCCGACGGCACGGTCATCGGAAAAGCCTGAGCCGCGGCGCGGGTGCTATAATCGCGCCAATGCTCCACAAACCGCGAAGGAGAGACAGCATCATGCCGGACAAGAAGAACGAGAAAGTCTCGGATTTCCGATACGACACGGGGGAAGCCCGGGTGCCGTGGGCCGCTGTCGGGGAACACGTCCGCGAGGACGACATCCTGGCTTTGGTCAAGTTTCTGCTGCGCCCGGCCCGGGGCGAACAGAAGCAATACGACGTGCGTCTGAACAAGGTGGCGGCGGAGCTCCGGAACCTGGGCGCCGTGTCCACGCCGGCCGGCAAACTCAGCCTGGCGGGGAACGTGCAGGCCCTCGAAGAAGCTACGGCCCGGTTCCTGGGGGCGAAACATACCGTATTTCTCACCAACGCCACGGCGGGGTTCGAGATCGCGTTCAAGTATGCCAACCTCAAACCCGGCGATGAAGTCATCGCCCCGGCGATCACCTTCATTGCCACCATCGCCTACCCGCTCGCGCTCGGGGCGAAGGTCGTGTTGTCCGACGTCGATCCGCGCAGCCTCAACATGGATCCCGAAGACGTCGCCCGGAAAATCACGCCCCGGACCAAGGCGATCATCCCGGTCCATCTCGGCGGGTACCCGGTAGACATGGCGCCGATCATGAAGCTGGCGCGCAAACACGACATCACGGTGATCGAAGACGCAGCCCACGCGTTCGGGGCGTCGTACCGCGGCAAGATGATCGGCACCATCGGGCATTTCGGGTCGTTCAGTTTCCACGAGGTCAAGAACATCACGTCGCTCGGCGAAGGCGGGATTCTGGCGTCGACCACCGCGTTTGGCAAGGAATTGCGCCGGGCCCGGTTCCTCGGCCTCGACCTGACGCGCCAGATCCCCAACTGGCTGTACGACGTGCCCGCGTTCGAGGGGAAAGACGGCTGCTTCTTCACGGGCAACTATTCCACCACCGAGATCCAGGCCCTCGGGCTGCTGTCCCAGATGAAACGCCTGCCGCGCATCATCGCGAGACGCAAAAAGGCGGCCCAGTACCTCGACAAACGGTTCAGCAAAATCGACGGCCTCCTGACCCCGCCCGGCGACGATGCCCGGATCAAGAGCACGTACCATCTCTATCTGCTGCAAATCGACCCCGACAAGGTGGGCGGAGACATCCAGACCCTGAAAAAGAAGCTTGACGCCCGCGGCATCGTCCAGATCCCCCATTTCGCGCCGCTCTACAAGTTCAGCGTCATGAAACAGCTGGGCTACGATACCGCGGCCATCGAGAAGACGTGTCCGGTCGCCGAGGAGGCGTTCCAGCACCGTTTCACCCATCTCCCGCTCTACGATTTCACCCGAGAGCAATTGGCCTATCTCGCGGACGCCGTCATCGAGGCGGTCGGCGAGATGAAACGCGGCGTCTGACCGGCCGAGCCTTATCCGGGTCAGCGCCTTCGGGCGTAACCGCTTCCCCGTTCTTGTCCGGTGCGGGACGGGTGCCCTCGCCGGTCATCCGAACGGGTACACGTAGTCGCGCCGGTGACGGCGCTTGGAACATGTCCCCGTTCCGCTCTGATGTGGGACGGGTCTCGCGGTTCTGTGCGAAATGTCACAGTTTGACGTTGCGTAATCCGCCGAAAGTGCGATACGATTGAAAGCGAACGCACGGAGCGGGGGAATCTCCTGCGGGTGTGGGCATCTTTGTGGGGAATTCCCCGGCCAGATGTCCGGGAAGGAGAGGGACGGTATGGGTTGTGTACAACGGCGGCCGGTGCGGGTGGTCCTGGGAATCGTGATGAGTCTTGCCGTCGCCTATCCGGCGCTGGGCGCCGGGGAAGGCCCGGCGGCGGGGGCGGCGCCGCCTCCCCGGGAGATGAACGGCCTGAATCTCCTGCATTTCGAGGACTTCGAGAAGGACCCCGGGGTCATCGCAAAGCAATGGAAGCCCACCGATCCCAAGGCGTGGGCCGTGGTGGAAGATGGCGCCGGTCACGCCTACGCGTTGAAGGGCGCCAGCGACTACACCCCCCCGGTGCGGTCGCCTCACAACATCTCGCTGCTCAACGACCTTGAGGTGACCGACTTCGTTCTCCAGGCGGACATGAAACAGACCGGGAAGGAGTACGGCCACCGCGACATGTGCATCTTCTTCGGCTACCAGGACCCCGCGCATTTTTACTACGTGCATATCGCGACCAAGGCCGATCCCCACGCCCATTCGGTGTTCATCGTCAACGGCGCCCCGCGGGTTTCGATCGCCGCCGAACGCACCGAAGGCGCCGACTGGGGGCTGGATGTCTACCATAAGGTACGTATCGCGCGGGACACCGCATCGGGCGCGATCAAGGTCTTCTTCGACAACCTGGATACGCCCATCATGACCGCGCAGGACAAGACGTTTCTTCACGGCAAGGTCGGATTTGGCTCGTTCGACGACACCGGCAACGTGGATAACATCGTCCTTTGGGGAAAAAAGAAGGAGTAGTTGCGCAACGACTGGGTCCGCGGTCACGGGGGAATCTGCCTGTATGAACTGCGATTTCTGCGGCGTCCGGAGTTCGATCGGATTCTGCGGCGAATGCAAACGCCTGCTGTGCGAAGACTGCGCGGAAAAATGCGAGAGCTGCGGAAGCCTGATCTGCCGCGAACATGCGCGCGACACCGCGTACCGGCGGCTCTGTCCCGCGTGCATGCGTGAACGGAACCAGCAGTTTGCATCGACCATCGACGAGATGCGGCGCTACGCCTACGAGATGGCCAACCAGACCGAAGGGCGGATGGGCGCCTTTTTCGAGCGCCTCATCGACGTGCTCGAGGAGGTCCGCCGCCGCGACCGGGATCTCCAGGACGCGCAGGCGCAGCTCGAGCAACGGATCGCCCAGCGTACCCAGGCCCTTCAGCGCCAGGTGCAGGAGAAAGACGCCGCCTACCGGAACGTCCTCGCCATGAAAGACGCCGCGCTCCAGGCCACCCGCGCCAAAAGCGAGTTTCTCGCCAACACCAGCCACGAGATCCGCACGCCCATGAACGGCGTCATCGCCATGAGCGACCTCCTGCTCGATACGGAACTCACGGCCAGCCAGCGGCACTACGTCGAAACCATCCAGCGTTCGGGGCGCGCCCTGCTGTCGCTGGTGGGCGATATCCTCGATTATTCGCGGATCGAGGCGGGCCGGCTCACCATCACCCCCATTCCCTTCGACCTGGAGGTGACCATTACCGACGTGGTCGAGCTGCTGGCCCCGCGCGCCGAGGAAAAGGGGCTCGCCCTGATCATGCGGTACGCGCCGAACGCCCCCCGGCGGCTCATCGGCGATGCGGGCCGCGTCCGCCAGATCCTGACCAATCTCATCGGCAACGCGATCAAATTCACGCACCAGGGCCACGTGCTCGTGAACACGGAATGCCTTGGTCTCGATGAGGAACGCGCCATTCTCCGCATCGCGGTTGAAGACACCGGGATCGGCATCCCGCAATCGCGGCTCAACGACATTTTCCGCCAGTTCGTGCAGGCCGATGACGCCACCTACCAATACTATGGCGGCACCGGGCTTGGTCTGCCCATCACCCACAAGCTCTGCCGCATGATGGGCGGGCGAATCGGTGTCAAGAGCACCGCGGGCGAAGGTTCGCGGTTTCGCGTCACCCTCCCGTTTGCGCTGGACCGCGAGGCCGCGCTGGCGCCGCCCGACGACGCTACCGATCTCCACGGCGTGCAGGTGCTCGTCGCCGACCCGAGCCAGGTGAACCAGCGTATTCTATATGAACAGCTTTGCGGCTGGGGCCTGCGCGTCGAAACGGTCTCGACGCCGGAAAAGGCCCTCGCCGGGATGCGCAGCGTCCGCCGCAAGGGCGACCCGTTTCACATGACCCTCATTACCCATCAACCCGGCCCGATGGACGCTATCGCGCTGGGCGAGGCCATCAAGGCCGACCCCGAACTGCGCGGTACCGTGCTCGTGATGCTGTCCCGGACAGGTCAGCGCGGGGAAGCCGCGCGGGCCGCCGCCGCCGGATTCGCCGCCTACCTCAGCGGCGTTTATCGCAGCAGCGAACTGCATGACATGCTCCGCGCCGTCTGGTCGGCCCACGAAAGCGGCCAGGAGGCTACGCTCATTACGCGGCATACGGTCGCGGAGGCGCGTGAAAAGGGCGACCAGAACGAGGCCCGCCCCAAACCGTACATCAACGCCAACATCCTCGTGGTCGACGACGAACCGGTGAACCAGGAGGTCGCGGTGGAGGTCCTGAAAACCCTGGGATGCCGCGTCACCGTCGCGTCCAACGGCCAGGAAGGCCTCGAACGGTACCGGCAGGATCAGTTCGACGCCGTCCTCATGGATTGCGAAATGCCGGTGCTCGACGGCTACGCCGCCACGCGCGCCATCCGCGAGTGGGAAGGCCAGGCCGCCCATGTCCCTATCATCGCGATGACGGGGCATGCCTCCGAACTCGAACAGAAGAAATCCATCGCGGCCGGGATGGACGACCATTTTGTGAAACCCGTGGAACCCGCCATGCTGATGGACCTCCTGATGCGGTGGCTCCACAAACAACCCGCGGGCGTGCCCGAAGGAAGTACGATGGAAGATGTTACCCAGGCTGCGCCGGAGAAAACCCCGGCGCCACACGGACCCCAATCCGCCGCCGGCGAGCTCCCCGTGCTGGACATGCAACGCGCCCTGGAAGTCACCGGCGGCAATGCCCGAATTCTCAAGCGCGTCACGGATGTGTTTCTGGCCAACCTGCCCAACGAGGTGGAGGCCCTCGCGGCCGCTCTGACGGCCGGGCAGCGCGAGACGGTCCAGCGCAAGGCCCACGCCCTCAAGAGCGCCGCGGCCTCCATGGGCGGCCTTCGCGTGAACACGATCGCGCTGGAGATCGAGGCCGCCGCGAAGGAAGACCGCCTCACCGAAGCCCAGGAACGCTATGCGAACGAGCTTGTTGCGGAGTTCGCCCGCCTGAAAACCGCCCTCGAGGCGGTGGACTGGGACAAGGAAATCCCGGCATCGTCGTAGCGCTGCGGCGTCCAGGACGGCCCGATGCGGTTCACTTCGTGGGCGAGGGGCTCTCGTACGCGCCGATATCGGGCGCGTTTCCCTGGGGCACGGGCACGCCCGTGAAATCCGCGGGCCGCGGATACAGGGCCTCGACCGCCCAGCCTGCGTCAATGCAGGGCGAACCGGGCGTCAGACGGAAGTCGAGCGCGTCCATGTTCGCGAGGCCCGGCGCCGCGACGATGGAATGCGGTTCAAGGCCGGTCAGTGCCCGGTAGGCCGCGAATTCGGCCATCGTGAACGCGTGCTCGGAAACCGCCA
>JAAYAQ010000199.1 GCA_012719295.1 Candidatus Hydrogenedentota bacterium
CTCCGCGACATGTGGGCCGGTTTCCGTGTTGTTGCGGCCGGTGGTCTGCGGAAGCCAATTAGGAGGAAGCAGCTTCTGTGCCAACGCGGGCCTGCGTTGAAACCGGCCGTTTTTAACGCGGGCAGGGGACATGCGGCCCGAAAAGGCCGGTTCCCGTTGCTCTAAAATTGCCGTATATGCGCAAATATTGAGTGCGCGAGGGGGAAAACCGCATTCAGGGGCGCGGAGCGTGAAGTGCATGCGCGCGGCCTGGTTGAGCATTCGGCCGGCCTTGTTTCGCGCTGGCGCCGGGGGCTCAGGATGGGGGCGGGGGCTGGTGTTCGAGGAAGTAGCGGTGCCAGAGTTCGAGGCTGATCATGCGGCCGACGAGGGGGAGGTGGGCGGTGTGGCCGGTAAAGAGGTGCTTGAGGAGGGTGTCGACGGCGTCGCGGCGGAAGCGGGGCGGCCGGTCGGCGGGCGCGTCGAGGAGGATGGCGCGGATGAAGCGCTGGAGGGACGGGTCGTGTTGCACCCACGCGCCGAAGTCGATGGCGACGCGGGGTTTTGCGCCGGTGGCGGGCAGGAAGCGGCCGGTGCCGCGGAGCAGGGCGGTTTTGCCGTAGGCGAGCAGGTGGCGGGCGATGTGGGAGTCGGCGGGGATGCCGGTGCGTTCGTAGACGAGCGCGGCGAGTTGGGGCGCGGCCATGTGGATGAGGCGTCCGAGCACGAGTTTTTCTTTGGCGCGGAGGAAGGGTCTGAACCGGGTGACGAGGTCGACGACGCGGGGATCGAAGAAGGGGTGGCGCACTTCGCAGCGGGAGCGGAGGAGCACGGAGCCCATGATGTTGCAGCGGGGGAGGCGGTTGCGGAGGTCGATAAAATCGACGCGGTCGAACGGATTGGCCTGATTCGCGGCGGGCACGCTTTCGGCCAGGGCGCGCAGGGCGGCGAGGGCGTGTTCGCGGGCGAAGGGTTCGTAGCCGGGGTGCAGGACGCGCGGGGAGGTTTCTCCGCCGGGCTGGACGAGCGGGGCCACGAGGGCTTTGAGGGCCATTTGGGCGTCGGGATAGAGCGAGGGCAGCAGGCGGAAGAGGAGCGGGTCGAGGAAGCGGAACCGGCCGTCGAAGGAGCTGGCGCCGTCGAGGACGACGCGTGCGTCGCCGGGCAGGCGTCTTGCGATGAAGAGGATGGGGGAGTCGATGGGGTTGTACATGCCGTCGGTGAGGTAGACGGCCTCTTCGGTCCATTCGATGAAGTCGCGGGGGGTGAGCGTCCAGGCGTGGTTGGGGAGGCCGAGTTGTTGGGCGACAAGCGGTCCGACGCGGAGGTCTTCGCTGTAGGCGCTGCCGATGCTGTAGGTGCGGAGGGCGCTACCGCGCGCCACGGCGAGGGTGGCGATACAGCGGGTGTCGAGTCCGCCGCTGATGGGGAGTTCGAGCGTCTGGCCTTGGGGCGCCGCTTCCTCCATCACGTCCTGCAGGGTGGTTTTGAGGGCGCGCGCGGCGGCGTCGACAGAGCGGAGCGCCCCGGGTCCGCCGTGAAACTCGAGTTCCCAGTAGCGGCGCATGGCCGGCGGCCGGCCGTTCCGGAAAGTGAGGATGGACGCGGGGGGGACGCACTGAATGTCCGCAAAAAAGGACCGGTTGCAGAGAGGAATGCCGAAGAGGATATAGTCGCAGATGCCCTGTTCATCCACGGGATGCGGCGCCGGCGCCAGGGTCAGCAGCGCCTTTACTTCGGAGGCGAAGGCGATGCTTGCGCCGTGTTGACGGTAGTAGAGGGGCCGCATGCCGAACCGGTCGGAGGCGAGGAAGAGGGTTTCGGCGGGGCCGTCCCATACCGCCAGGGCGAAATGGCCGCGCGCACGGGCGGCGAACTCGATGCCGAACCGCCGGTACAGTTTCATGAGGTCCGCCGCGGGATGCCCGGGGCTGCCGGGAACGAGGAGCTCCGACGTTGCTCCTTCGGGATCCGCCACGCTGAAGATCTCGCCATCGATGCCCAGTACGACGCCATCGTCGGCGATGACCCGGTGGCTGAGGGCGTCCTGCGCATCCGCATCGCAGGCCATGGCCGCGCCTTCGGCGGAGGCGATGTCCAGTGTGTGGGCCAGGCGGGAGAAGGCCAGGCGGGCGGCCATGCCGCGAACGGTCTGGTCCCCAACTGTCCCGTGCGTTGCCGCCTGACCCGCTAATCCCGGCATCGTGGTGACCTCGCGTGATATGGGGCGTGTTCTGCCGTGCTCATGTGTGATCGTCCCGTCCCAGGCGTACGCGCCAGAAGCGTTTCAACCGGGCACGCAGGCCGAGGCGTTCGAGGAGGGCGGCCAGGCCCTTTTCGGTCCATGCGAGCGCGGTGCGGAGCAGGTTGAGTCCCATCCCGGAGATCGTCGGCGCGAAGAGCAGGAGGGTTTCCGTTTCCTCGCTGTCATTGCCGAACCGCTGCTTGTAGGGATAGTCGCCGAACCCGAAATCGATCTCCCGCACACCGGTCGCGTCGCAGAGGTCTTCGACCATCTTCGCAAACAGGATGGTGCCCGTGCCGGGATTGAACTGGCTGTAGGCGGGGTCGCGGCCGGTGTAGTCCAGGTGGAAGGTCGTGCCGTAGCGGGTGCCGACCCAATAGGCGGCGGGCGCGCCATGCACGTAGAGGATATAGGCCCGCCACAAGCCGCGTTCGGCCAGGAGCCGGAGCTTGCGTACGGCGGGTTCGGTCAGGACAAAACTCGCGCCGAGTCGGCGCTGATATGTTCGCTGGGCCACTTGATCGGCCTCCCGGCAGAACCGGTCAACCTGGTCCGGGCGGGTGAAACGTTCGCAGGACAACCCCTCGGCATTCCCCCCGTTCAGGAGCGCGCATGCCTTCCGCAAGGGACGCCGGTGCTTCTCTTTGAGACGCCGGAAAAACGCGTCGCTCGAATCCGGCAAGAGGATTTTCCAGTGGCGTCCCGACCATCGCACGTGGTCGCGGCACAGCAGGGGAGGACGTTGCCGCGCGAGCGCGGCCAGCGGCGAGTGAACCGGGATGTCCACCAGGCGGATCACGTCCACTTCGCGCTGCGCCGACAAATCCAGGAAGGTCTCGAGCACGAGCTCCGCGGCCTCGGGAGAGAAGTCGCCCTGAATGGCGCCGGGAAGCACGGTGAGCGTCCGCCGCGCGACGGTGAAGAGGGTCTTGTAACCGATATGCACGGGGAAGTCGAATGGGGCGATCCGGCCCACGGCCATGCCCACGGCCTCGCCGTTCCGGTTCACAAAGACCACGCAGGGTTCGGTGTCCCCGGGCGCGGCGTCGATGCTTGCCAGATAGAGGTCGAAATCCGCATTCGGATGCGCCTGCAGCGTCTGCCACACATCCCGCATGCTTTCGAGCTGGTCGCGGGCGCGTAGCGTCGAGACGGCGTATTCGTTGCGCGACCGTTCATCTGGCATACAACCGCTCACCCCACTCCCGACGCGGGCCCCGCGGTGCGCCGGGCCTGGCCGGTCCCCTCGCGTGCGGCGCCTCGTCCGGGCAAGACAACGACCCCCGGTAGAGACGGTGCGAGCATATCACGCGGCACGCGCCACACAAAACGGACGCCGGCGCTCCCCGGCATGGCGCGCATCAGCCGGAATCCGCCCCGTCGTCTTCCGTGAGCCGGTTTCGCAGATACCGTTTGACGCGGTCACGGATTCCCAGCCATGCCAGCAAGGCGCTCGCACTCTTTTCCGCCCGGGAGAGGGCCGTACGGGCAAGATTCAGTGCGATTCCGAAGGGCGTCGGGGCGAAGATGAGGAGGGTGACCGTCTGGCGCCGGGTATCGCAGAAACGCCGTTTGTAAGGATAATCGCCGGGGCCGAAGTCGACCTCGCGGGCGTGGGTGTGTTCCCGTATGTCCTCGAGCATCCTGGCCAGCAGGATGGTTCCGGCGCCGGGGTTGAAGTTTCCGGCGGACGCGTCGCGCCCGGCGCTGTAGAGGTGAAAGACGTCGCCATAGAGCCATCCAAGCCAGTAGGCGCACGGCTGCTGCCTGGTGCTGAGGACGTACCCCCGCCAGAGACCGCGCCCGGCCAGAATCCGCAGCCACCGGCGCGCCGCGGGGGTATCTTCGAAGCTGGCGCCCAGGCGCCGCTGATAGGTGTGGCGCGCAATCGATTCGGCCCGTTCGGCAAACGCATCGACCTCGTCGGGGCGCGTGAACACGCGGTACGAGAGCTCGCCCGGCTCGTCCTGATCCAGAAGCCGGACGGCTTTGCGCAGCGGGTTGCCGTGCTTGGGCTTCATCCGGCTGTAGAACGCATCCGTGGACTCCGGCAGAACCAGTCCGAAGTGCGGGCCAAACCAGGGCGCGTGGTCGCGGCAGAACAGTCCGGGGCGGCGCCTGGCCGCGGCCGCCACCTCGGAGTCTTCGTCGATGTCGAACAGGCGCACGACATCCGCTTCGCGCCGGCGGAGCAGGGCGCGGAGTGCGTCCACCAGGGCCTCGGCGGCATCGCGGGTGCGGGCGCCCTGGATGCCTCCCGGGGGCACGGTCATCATTCGCACCCGGGGGCTGAGCAGGGCCTTGTAGCCCACGCGCAATTCAAAGGGCAGGGGATGGCATACCGCCAGGAGGACACCCTGGGCCTGGCCTTTGTGGGACACGACGATGACGCAGGGACGGGCGTGTGCCGGCGGGTCGTCAAACCGGCTCAGGTAGAGTTCGATGTCGGCGTTGGGATGTTGCTGAAAGGGCCGGAGGAGGTCCATCGCGGCCAGGACCGCTTCCCGGGTCCGGAACACGGCGACCTCATAGTTCTCCGAGGCGCGGTTGCTGTTCAACAGTATCGTCCCCCTGCCCTTGTCCCGTCCGGGCGTTGGAAGCCGCAGCCCGGGGCCGCCTGCCGTTCCTGGCTGCGCACAGACCCTTCGGAGGGCGTGTGTCCCCCGGAATTCTCCGACCCTGCCGGACCGTTCTAACAGGTGTGCGGGCGTTTTCTCAACCTGCCGGGCCGCGGTGAACCGGGGATACACCCGGCGAAGCCATAGCGGACGATAGAAGAATGTGACCACAAACGCCGCGGTTCTGGTAGTCTAGGGGCCTCGGCAAAACCATATGAGACCGCGGGATCGGAGCGCGCCCCTGCCGCCGCCGGGCGGACGGGGACGCAAACAGGGGAGCACCTTATATGGAAAAGGCATTGGACAACACGTCTTCTTCGCCCAAACCCATGGAACGCATCATGTCAGTGGACGCGCTCCGCGGGTTTGACATGTTCTGGATTGTCGGCGCAGACGAACTGTTTGGCGCGCTGGGCAAGATCAGTCACTCGCCCATCGCCGGCTTTTTTGCGCGTCAACTGCATCATGTTCCCTGGGAAGGGTTCGTGTTCTACGATCTGATTTTCCCGCTGTTCGTCTTCCTGGTCGGGATGGGCATCGTGTTCAGCATGGACAAGCTGATCGAGCGGGAGGGGATGCGCGGCGCGCACGTACGCATCTTCCGCCGCTTCCTGTTGCTGTTTCTGCTGGGCGCGTTCCGCGACATGGGCATCGCGGACATGGCACACGAGAGTCCGTTCAGCGGGGTGTTGCAGCGCATTGCCTGGTGCTACCTGTTCACGTCGCTGCTGTACATTCACGGGAAGCGGAAGGGTCTGGTCGTTGCCCTGCTCGTCATCCTCATCGGGTATTGGGCGCTGCTGACGTTCGTTCCCGCGCCGGGCACGGACGCCGCAAGTTATGGCAAAAACGAGAACATCGTCAACTGGTTCGATCACAAATTCCTGCCGTTCAAGGAGGAGGGGCAATATTCCGATCCGGAAGGGCTGTTGAGCACCATCCCCGCCATTGCGTCGTGCATCCTCGGGGTGTTCGCGGGGTGGCTGATCCTGAACAAAGAGATGCCGCATGACAGAAAAGTCATGTACCTGTTGGCGGCGGGCGCCGTGCTGACGGTCGTGGGCTATCTCTGGGGCCTGCAGTTCCCGGTGATCAAACGGCTGTGGACGTCTTCCTACGTCCTGGTTGCCGGGGGATACAGCGCCATGCTCCTGGGACTGTTTTACCTGGTGGTGGACATCTGGAAATACCGGCTCTGGGCGCGGCCGTTCATCTGGATCGGCGCCAATCCCCTGATCATCTACATGGCCGGCGAGTTCGTGCGCTTCCGCAGCATGGGCGAACGGGTCGCGGGCGGTCCTGTCGCGGCGTTGTTCGGCGATTACGGCGAACTGCTGGTCGTCGCGGTCAGTATCGTCTTTGTCCTGTTATTCGCGCGCTTCCTGTACAACCGCAAGTTGTTCCTGCGCGTATAGCGTCTGCCTCGCTGGTCCATGCCGCATCGGCGCGCGGTGAGCTTCCTAAGCAAGAGCATGGCCGCAGAGGCCTCAGACCACAGAGTTTGAAACTGCCGCGATAGAACGGGGACCTGTTCCAGGCGCTGTACGCCGCGCGATTGCGTGTCCCCGTTCGGAAGCGTTTTTTCCTGGCAGACAAGGAAAACCCCGGCGAAGGGTACCCTTCGCCGGGCGCGAACCGGGCGTCACATGCGATTCTTGACGCGTTCCCACGAGGGGGTGATGAGGAAGCTCTCGTCCATGTTTTCCACCATGCGCGCGAACTTGCCCATGGGAATGGCGAACGTGAGGGTTTCACGGGGCACCCAGGGCCGCGCCGAGACATCGAACAAGCCCAGGACGGCCCGCGGGCATTCTCGCTTTCCCTCGAGATAAGGATATTGAACGATGGTCGCGCAACCCGCGCCAAACGGTGCAACGACCGCTTCGGGTCTCGATTCCTCGAACCCGGCCAGCGTAAACAGGCCGGAGAGCACGTCGGGCGGCGCACAAAACACGACGACTTCGGGCTCGTCCCCGGGTTCGAGGCGGTCCCATCGTTTGAAGACGGCATACGAAGCCGGGGCAGTGAAGGCCGGCGCATTTTTCATGAACTCCTTCACGATCTCCGGTGATTTCTTGTACCGCTCGCCCTCCATCGCGCCAGGGATGCCGCAGGAGAGGAAGTACTCGAATTTGGACATGATCTCCTGCGAAAACCCGAGATACCGCTTGCCGCCCGAGCACACGACGGAGTCCGCGTTGAACCGGAGCGAGCGGCCTTGCCGGGCATCCGCAAGCTGCGCGATGAAGCAATGGTGTTCGCGGGGCGGCTCGGCCTCCCCGGGGTGGTCCGTGTAGTAGAAGGCGAGCGGGAGTTCCGCGTTGGGAAAGTACTTGGCCCAGCGTTCGAGAAACCGTTCCTGCAGTGCTTGATCCATCGCGGAATCCCTCCTGTTGTGTTTCCCGGCCTGTGCGGCGGCACCATGCCGGTTCATGCCACGGCGCTCGCAGTCGGCGCAGGTGAAGCGCATATCCTCGAATGTCCGCGTGGCTGGCCCGCCGGCGACGGCACGGCCGTGTTCTTCACGCGCACATCTGATAGAATACGAAGATACCATAAGTCAGGGAGGCAGCCAATGAACTCAATGAACCTGAATCCTGTTGTGCGTTTGGGCATGGTGCTGGGGGCGCTGCTGTGCCTGCTGCCGGTGGCGGGCAGCGCGGCGGAACCGGAGGCGCCGGTGTTTCGCGCGGGCGCGGCCCGCGCGAACATCACCCCGCCCCTGGGCTGCGATATCGTGGGCAATTTCGAGGTGCCCAAGGCCACGTATGTCCATGATGACCTGCACGTGCGCTGTCTGGTGCTCGACGACGGCGCGACGCGCCTGGCGATCGTGCTGTGCGACAACCTCGGCATCGACCAGCATGTGTTCGACGAGGCGAAGAGACGGCTTCAGGAACTCACCGCGATTCCTCCGGAACATATCCTGATGGCGGCGACCCACACGCATTCGGGCCCGCCCGCCCGAGTTTCAAAATGTCCCGGCGGGTACGGGGAATTCACCGCGTATCAGCAATTCATGGTGGATCGCATCGTCGATGCGGTGCAATGTGCGATTAACAACCTCGAACCGGCGCAGATTGGCTGGGGGAAGGGCGACGAGCCGGACCAGGTCAACAATCGCCGGTGGCACTTGAGTGATCCCGCGTTGATGGTCAGTCCGTTCGGTGCGCAGGACCAGGTGCGCATGAATCCGCCCCGGGCGCACGCCGCGCTCGTGGAACCGGCCGGCCCGACTGATCCGGGGATCGTGTTCATCGCCGTCCGCTCTCTCGACGGGCGGCCGATTGCGCTGCTGGCCAATTACTCGCTGCATTACGTGGGCGGCGTGCCGGGGGGGCACATTTCCGCCGACTATTTCGGCGCGTTCGCGGACCGTATCCAGCAACTGCTCGGCGCGGACCGTCAGGATCCGCCGTTCGTGGGCATTCTGTCCAACGGGACGAGCGGGGACATCAACAACATCAATTTCCGGGTGCCCACGCCCAAGCGGGCGCCGTACGAACAAATACACCGCGTCGCGAACATTGTCGCGGCGGAAGTCTTCCGGGTCTACCAGACCGTCGAGTTCACGGACCAGGCGAAGCTCGGGGGCCGGCTGGCCCGGTTGACCCTCGGGGTCCGAAAACCCGACGAGGCCCAGGTGCAATGGGCCAACGAGATCCTTGCCAAACCCGAGGCCGAGGTGGATATCGTCAAGCGGTCGTACGCGCACCGCACGCTGAACCTTCTGGATTGTCCGGACCACGTGGATGTCTGGGTGCAGGCGTTGCGCATCGGCGACGCGGGGATTGCCGGGATCCCCTTCGAGACCTTTGCCGAAACGGGCCTGCGGATCAAAGCGGAAAGCCCGCTGCCCGTTACGTTCACGATTTCACAGGCCAACGGGGGCTTTGGCTATCTGCCGACGCCCGCCCAGCATGTGTTGGGCGGATACGAGACCTGGCTGGGTACCAGCAAGGTGGCGGTGGAATCGGAGCCGGCCATCGTGGACACGCTTTTCCGCCAGTTCGCGGAGCTTGCCGCGGAGTAGAGGAACAGCGAGACATGAGCTGTTCGACCCGCTTATAGGGAGCGGAATGCAGGATTCCACCCCCGGTCGCTTCGCGGCCACCCCCGCCCGCGGGGGACACAAGACGGGGCAGGAACCCGTCCCTGGCCGCGGGGGACATAAAGCGCGGGAAAACCCCACCCCCCGGTCATGCGTTTGTGTTCTTGCAGCCCTGAAAGGGCGACCGTGAATAGCCCGGGGCAAGTCACGCGGAACGCGTGACGCCGCCCCGGGAAACGCGCGCCCACCATTGGAAG
>JAAYAQ010000001.1 GCA_012719295.1 Candidatus Hydrogenedentota bacterium
GACGCGGCGTCTTTGTTCATGGGGGCGAGGTAGTCTTTCCGGCGTTCGAGCGCCAGATGGCCTTCGCCGTAGGGACCGGTCTCACGAAAATGAACGTATCCGACCGACAAGAGGAGAATCGGACAGCGCACGGCCGCGGCAACGTGCATGGTGCCCGTATCGTTGGTGACGAGCACGCGCGCGGATTCGAGGATGGCCGCCAGCTGGGGAATAGCCGTCTGGCCGAAAAGGTGGACGGCGAGCCCCGGCGCCTGCGCTTCGAAGGCCTCGCCGAGCGGCGCTTCGGATTCCACGCCCAGCAGGCAGATTTTCGCGCTCTTTTCGGCGGCCAGGCGCCGCGCCAATTCCGCGAAATGGGTGACGGGCCAGCGCTTCGAGGCGTCGCTGGCGCCGAGTTGCATGCAGACCACGAAGTCCTGCTCGCCGATGCCGTGTCGGGCGAGGATGTCCCGCGCTTCGCGGCGGTCCTCGTCCGTGATGGCGAGAGTGAGCCCGGGGACGGGAGGGGCGTCCTCCATGAGATTGCGGAAGACATCGCTGATGTTGATGTCGCTGTATGCGCGCTGATACACGCTGGTGAAGAAGTAGTTGGTCCAGCGTCCACGAAGCACGAATCGCCAGTCGTCACTGAGATGCGCGCCGACGGTTCGCGGGGCGTGGACCAGTTTCAGCAACATGGCGGACGCGATGCTGAGCGTGCAGTTGTAGACGATGTCGAACTGCCGGGCATTCAGGTCGTCGACCAGGGCGGCGGCGCTCCGGTACGCGCGGAGCAGGCGATCTGAATCGCGGCTGCGCAGATCGCAGAACATCGCGTCTTCCTCGTAGAGGATGATGTCGTCGATGTCGGGATTGCGCTCGGCGATCGCGCGCGCCAGGGGCCGCACCATCGCGGTGATATGGGCGTCGGGGTATCGCTGCCGCAATGCGCGGGTCAAGGTGGAATTCTGCAGCATGTCTCCCATGCGGGTCATCTGGGCTACCAGGATGCGCATGCCGTCACTCCGTGTCCCGCAGGTCGAGGAGGGCCTCGGCCGAGTTACGCAATTCGCGCAAGTAGGCGAACAGCCCTTCGGCCCGGTTGTGAGCCATCATGGCCGTGGGCAGGTGCTCGTTTACGGTTTCGTGGTCGAACACCGCCTCGGGCGGCAGGGTATCCAGGAAGGCCGCCAGCGCGGCATCATCCGCACAGCGGTCTTTGATCTCGGCGACCGTGCGCTGCACCCGGATGCCTTTTCGCAGAATGCGCGCGCCGTGCGCATCGAGTATCAGCTCGAGCATCTGCGCGGCGCGCTTCTCGTAGGTGTGTTCGCGGAGGGCGCGTTCTCGGGCGGCCTCGGCGATCTGTGCGCGATCGGCGGAATGGGCGAGAAAATAGTCAATTTTCTCTCGCAACTCTTTCAGCGACGTGTAGACGGGCAACTCGGTGGCGAAATCAAAGCAGGCGTCAAGCCCTTTGCATGGATCGCAGAGCTGGAACCCTCCGCAGGCGGCGATCTCGAAAACGCGGGGGTTGATTGCGTCGCAATGGGGATCCACGCCTGGAAAACTCGTGCTCGAGTGCAGGTTCAGGTTGATCTTCGAGCCCGCCACAATCCGGGCAAACAACTCGGGCGTGAATCGCTCGTTTGGGCGTTGAAGGACGGGCCGGAGGGACGGATGGGTCCAGTTGACGCCCCAGACTTTCAGGGCATAGTCCGTGAGGCCGGCCAGCAACTGGTTCCGGTTCATGTAGCCCGCCCCCGCGAACGAGACGTCGCAGGCGAACTCGTCGCGCTCGGGGCCCTCGAGCGTTACGGGGCAGTGCACCTCCGGGTCGCATCCCGTCAGCACACAGGCCTGATGCGGGCATCCCGCCTCGCGGAGCTGGGTCTCGAAGGGGCCGGGCTGGATGTGGAAGAAGGAGTCGTAGAGGGGCGCGATCTCTTTCCAGTACGGCAGATGCCGCCAGTTCTCGACGTACCAGAACGCGGTGACGATGCCCGCGGGGGCCAGCCGGAGCGGGAACTGAGGAGAGACCGGCGCCTGAGCCATGACAATGCAGATGTCGGGCGCGAATTCCATTACGCGGGCATACGACCATTCCCCCAGGAAATGGACAAGCAGTTCTCCCAGCTGATTGGCGGGCTTGCGCGACTTCACCGAGGCGGTCATGGTTTCGTAGAGGTTCCAGGCCGGGCTGTTGTCCGCATAAACGGTCTGATGGCCCAGCTTCTGAAATGCGCGGACCAGATGCCCGGCAATGGGCAGGGAACCGCCGAACATCGGGCCCACGACGGCGATTCTCAGGCGCTGCCCGAGCAGCGCGGCGCGCGATACCCGGGCCGTCATGGCCTCCGCGAATGCCGGTTGGATGCGGGCGGACGGAGGATGCACGAATACCTGCGGGGTATCGCGCACGAAGTCCTGGAACAGGGGAGAGGCGGCGATCGCGTCCGGCTCGCCCACGCCCAGCAGAACCTCGCGATCGCGCAACAGCCCGCGCACCGCCAGCGCGGCGATGGCCCGGTCGGGCTCGGCCGCGGCAACGCGGAATCCGCGGTCGAGAAGTTCCAGGATGTGATAGCCCAGGCCTACGCCCACGACCAGCACCGGCCGGGCGGGATCCAGTTCCGCGGAGTCGAGCAGACGTTTGGCTTCTTCGCGGGGTTTGTAGCGGCTGTGGAGGTAGGTGGCGCCAATACGCAGGGTCGGTTCGCCTTCGCGGCCCGCCTCCTGGCATACGTCCGGGGGCGGCATGACTGCCGCGAGTTCCGCCATCCATTCTCGTGCGGGCTTCATCATTTCCGTCGCACCCGTAGTTTCATGCTGTCTCCCCCTGTGCAGCCCGTCCGTTACGCACCGCCGTGCGAGATCTCTTCGAGGAGCTGGCGGGCATCCGCATTGCCGCAATCAAACAGGAGCACGGTTTCCAGACGCTCGCGCGCCTCGCCGGTTTTCCCCATCCGGGCCAGTATACGGGCGAGACGCAGCGACATCGAGGTGTTTGCGGGGTAGAATTCCACAAACCGGCGGAGCACCGGCTCCATCTCTTCCCATCGTTCCAGCGATTCGCCCAGACCGGCAAAAGACTCCATGAGCGGCGCGTTGTCAAAGTGCATCTCCAGAGACGCCTTGAGCTTTGTAAAGGCGCCTTCGGGGTTGCCGCTGCCAAGCAGGGCCAGACCCCAGGCGCCGAGGGCCCGGAAGTCCCCCGGGTCGGCGGCCACGGCCTGCTCAAGACAGGGCACGGCCTCGGCGGTTCGCCTCATGGCGACCAGCAGCACACCCAGTTGCCCGAGAATATCCGCGCGGCCGGGGCTGGACGCGCAGGCTTCGCGCAAGGCCGATTCGGCGACCTCGAGTTTTCCAAGCCGGCCCAGCGCCTGCCCCATAATGAATGTGCGCTCGGTGGGGTCCGCGTCGCCGGCCGAGGCGGCGATGGTACAGGCCTCCTCGAAGCGGCCCCAGGACAACGCGGCCCGGGCGCGTTCCAGCGGCGCCCCGGCCGCTTTCCGTGCAACGACGAGGTACTGGTACACGAGAAAATCCTGATACTCCGCGTCGTTCAGGGGGCCGACGGTCAGTTTCCCGAGCGTGAATCCTCCGTCGGCGTTGCGCGGGAGGAGCTCCGCCTGAAGCATCGAGAGGGGCAACATCTTGAGGATCTCATACCCCGCCCCCTGGAAGAGCACCTGCATTTCAGCCGCGGTGAAGAAGCGCAGATGCGTCCGGTCGAGGATTCCGGCGTCTTCGTATTTCCACCGCCCTTCGGCAAGCATTTGGACCACCTGGCAGAAGCGCGCGTTGGGGATGCTGGCGACCACAAGGCCTTCGGGGGCGAGGAACGGCGCAATCCTGCGCAGCGTTGCCGCCGGGTCGATCAGATGTTCGAGCACATCGCCAAACGTGACGCAATCGAAATGCCCCGGCTCGAAGGGCAGTTCCATCTGCTCGATGTTCCCGGCGAAGGCGTCGTCAAGCACGTCCCTGGCGAGGGCGCATGCGCGCTCGTCAATCTCGATGCCGATAACTTCCTCCACGCCGCGCTCCTTCAGCGACCGGCCGAACGCGCCGCCCCCGCAACCGATGTCAAGGACGCGCTTCGCGTCCGGGGGAACATGGACCGCCAGTTCAGAGCGCGGGGAGCAATAGTAGCCGCCATAATGGTACCGGGATTCTCCGCGGTACCCGCCGAACAGGCCCGCGGCCTCGAACACGCAGCCGAGCAATTGCTCCATGCGCAGGTCGTAGGTATGCTGCGCCAGCACGAATTCCCGCCCCTGCTGCGCGATGCGTTCCCGCGCCTCGCGGTCCGCGAGATAGCGCTCGATAAGCGGGCACAACTCATCCTCGTCACGGTAGAGCACGAAATGCTCCCCTTCCTGGAAGAGGTCGGACAGGCCTTCCGCGCGATCGGTGATGAGGAGCGCGCCCGACGCCATCGCCTCGAATACGCGCATGTTCAGGTCGTTGTTGACGGCCGCGTTAACGACGATCTTCGACTGGGC
>JAAYAQ010000200.1 GCA_012719295.1 Candidatus Hydrogenedentota bacterium
CGGGCGCGGCTGAGGACCACGAAACACGGGCCGGGCGCCGGCACACGGACGCAGCGCCTCGCTGGCCGCTCAGAACACCGCGACTTCGATCTTCGTGTCGTCCTTGCCGCCCGGATGGAACAGCACAAGATCTTTCGCCTTGTTGGCGTTGAGATCGCAGGGACGCGCGTCGCCGAATGGCACAAACGGGAGGGTGACCCACGGCTTGTTGGAGATGAACCGCGAGGTTTCCCCGCTGTGGATGACGATCTCGGTATTGCCCGACCCGAACATCACGTCAACCCGCCCGTCGCCGCTGAAATCTGCCATGGTATAGACGGGCACCTCGCGCTGTTCCGGAGCGTCAATCGTGACCGTCGTCGCGAAATCGGGTTTGGCGCTGAAGCCGGCGCCATCAAAAAGAAAGACATCCACTTCCACGGCAACCTTCTTTCGCAGAAAGAGGTTTACGATCGTCTTGACTCCAAACGGCACTTTGATGAACAGAACGTCGAGCTTCTCGTCGCCATCGACGTCGATGAGATAGGGCGCGGCAATCGATCCGTCCGCGTTGAATACGGCGCTGGGCGTCTCCGGATAGGTGAACGGCGCGGAGGCGATGTAGACGTGTGTCATCGCCGTTACGTTCACGGTGCCCTTGGATTGGTTGACGATGAGGTCCGGCAGCCCGTTCCCGTCGATGTCCTGCATCTGTACCGAGGCGTCCCATTTCTCCTCGGAGTTCAGCGGAACTTTGTAACGTTGGCGTTCGGTCCAGTTCTCCCCGTACGCAAAATCGGCGTACTCTTTGCTCAAGAACGCCAGGCCCTTGAGGGGTTGGTCTTCGAGCGTGAGCACATGCAGGGCGGGAACCTGGTGTTTGATCTGAATCGTCCCGCTGTCGCGGATGTCGCTCTCCACGTCGCAGGTAACCAGGCACCGGGGCTCCGCGGCGCTGCGAACCAGATACCCCCCATTGGCCGGGATCAGCCATTCATCGATGCCGTCGCCGTCCAGGTCCTGGGCCGCCCCTTTCAGAAAACGGGGCTGCTTCACCCCGCTCGGCAGCAGCGACCGGAACGCGGCCGTATCCGAGGCCGTCAGTGCGCCGTCGCGAAAGACATATACCGTCGCGCCTTCTGCGTTCGCCAGGATGAGTTCGCGTGGCGCCGCGCCGTCGGTCTCCGCCAGGAAGAACGTGCCGGTCCCCGCATCCAGCGGAAGCACAAACGACGGCGCCGGCGGATAGCCGCCAGCCTCCGTGCTCAGGAACACGGCCAGACTCTTGTTGAGCGGAGACGCCTTGGGGTCGCAGCACAGTGCAAGAAGGTCTGCGCCGCCGTCCATATCGAGATCTTCAAGGGCGATGTCCCATACCGGTTCCGTAGTTTCCAGCGTAAAGGTCTGGGGCTGCGCGACACTCTGGAGGGCCGCGAACACAAGCAGCGAAATCATGGCGTCTCCCTGATGATTGAGTAACGGAATACAGTTTACCTGACGAGAACGCCGCGGCGTCATTCATCAGGCTTAGACAACAGGGCGGGACCCGGGGGTTTCACCCGCGGCACGCAACACGGGCTCCGGACTGGAATCCGGGGAACCGCGCGGAGACCTACACCTCGATGCGGGGGGAGAACTGGCTTTGCAGCGCGTCGGTGAACAAGGCGAATTCCATGTTTTGCGACAGTTCGGTGCCGAAGCGCAACGCCACAACCGAGACCCCGTCGCCCTCCCCAATCACCCGCATCACTTCCGCGGACCCCACAAACACCTTGGGAAGGCACACGGTCTCTTTGCAGATCTTGGTCGGGATCCCTATCGAGATGCGCATTCCCGGCTCTACCTGGTGCCTGGTGCGAACCAATACACCCACCCGGGAAACATTCATCACGTTTCCGCGGCAGACCAGACGGCACTTCAGCTTGGGATCGTGAACCGAGATCTTGACCCGCAGCGGGGCGGCAAACCGCTTCGCCACCCGCCGCTCCTGCCGGGGTTCAAACGGGTCTTCCCACCGGTCGTTTGTGTCATATCTCGTCATCGGTATCTTGCTCCCTGCCTGAAATCTGCCGTCTGTTACTCCTCCCCGCGTTCCAGATGCCAGCATTCGCCTTTGTAGCCTCCCACTACCTCTACTCTACCACTTATTCGCACTTTTGTCTAGCAAAAATTGCGTTTTGAGTACTTGTCATAGTTTGAAAGGCCCATCTTATCCAACCAGACGATTCCGATTACGCAATATTCATATTATGCGGAATATTGAATGCAATCCATTGGTGACACGTAACTTAGATTCTCTGAAACGAGCGAGGAATTGGCTGCGGGAGAGGCCCGTCTACGCGTCAATTGTCAACTAAACATCATCGACGTTCGACAGTTCGTCGTAAAACGCGCGGAAGGTCTCGCCGTGCGCTCCATTCATGAAGGCCATGGCGGCGCGGGGATGTTTGTTGAGAATGCCCGTTACGGCGTAAGGAATCTCGTAACCCCATTTCAAATCTTGTTTTAGGGGGAGAAGGAAGGTCTGGATGAGGTCAAGAACCGGACGCACATCAAAGCGCGGGTTCTTGAGAAAACCGATGATCAGCTCCAGGGGACAGTTGCCTGCGGCGCGGCCGATGCCGTAGATGGACCCGTCCAGGAAGGTAATGCCCTTTTCCGCGGCCTCAACGGTGTTTGCGAAGGCCAACTGCTGATTGTTGTGGCAGTGGATGCCGATGTGTTTTCCCGGCAGCTTGGCAAGGTACTTGTGCGCCATGTATTCAATCTGCCTCGGTTCAAGATACCCAAAACTGTCCACGAGATAGACCATGTCAAACGGAGTCTCGGCCAGGTGGTCGAGAGCCTTGTCCAGATCGGGCTCCAGAGCATGGGATATCGCCATGATATTGATCGAAACCTCGTAACCTTGCTCTTTGCAGTGGTTTCCGAGATCGATCGCTTTCGCGATGTCCTTCACGTAGGTCGCGACTCGGTACAGCCGGATAATGGACTGGTCGCTGGGGATAATGTCGTTGTAGTCCGTCCGTCCTACGTCGGCCATCACCGCAACTTTCGTATCGCACTCGAACGCCACGTCCCGGAGATCGTCCTCGTCACAGAAACGCCACGGCCCGAAGTCGTCCTTCGAAAACTGCGCCTTGTCGGCACGGTAGCCCAGCTCGACATAATCGATGCCCGCTTCGGCGAGACCGGCAAAGATGCCTTTGACCATCGCCTTGTCAAAGCGCCAGTCGTTCATCAAACCGCCGTCGCGGATGGTGCAATCCAGAACGCGAATCTCCGGCCTGTACATCGGTCCTCTCCATATCCAAGGTAAGGTGTTAGCGTACAGGATGCCTTGCGGTCGATCAAGAAGAAGGCGCTGGTTTTGTCTGTCACAATCCGGGGGGGGCGCACCGCATATTTCGCGGGAAACAAATCTGGTCGATCAGGCGCGTCAATCCAGGTACAATCTCGCCAGGCCGTTGGGGGAATGCAATCCAGCACACGCATGCCCCACACAGGCAGGAACGAAGCGAATCGTGATTGCGGTGGACCGGGCCGAATGCGCTTCGGCGCCCGGACGCGCAGAGCCGCGGAGCGAGGGGACCATGACCGAACTCTTCTTTGAACCCTACGAAATCCCTGCCGCCGACTTGGGCGGCGAGAACCCATTGCCCGTATTCCGCGGAGACAAGGACGACCTCGAAATACAGCTTGCGGACAACGTTCCCGAGGAGGAACGCCGCCGGATCGGATGCGCCCTGGCGGACCGCGTGCTGCCCTACTGCATGCAGGACGGGTACACCCGGGTGCGCCGGCCGCGCGCGTTCCGGACGCTGATCCTCGAGAACGAGCGCCTTCGGGCACGCTTTGCCCCGGAACTGGGCGGGCGGCTGCTGTCGCTCATCGACAAGACCGAGGATCGGGAACTGCTCGAGCGCAATCCGGTGTTTCAGCCCTGCAACGTGGCGATTCGAAATGCCTGGATCAGCGGCGGTGTGGAATGGAATACCTCGCAGCTCGGGCATTATTTCCTCACGGTCTCGCCGGTGTTTGCCGCGCGCATCCGCGGCGTGAATGGCGAACCCGCCCTGCGCATTTATGAGTGGGACCGCCTTCACTGTTTCCCCTGGCAGATCGATTTCTTACTTCCAGAGGGCTCCCGTTTTCTCTTTGCGCGCCCGAGGATCATCAATCCGCATACGGACACCCTGCCGATGTACTGGTGGTCCAACATCGCAGTCCCCGAACACCCGGAGCTGCGCACCCTGGCGCCGGCCGCGGACGCCCTCTCGCACCCGCCCGGCACGGGCATCCTGACCGTCCTGCCGATGCCCAGTCCTGCGGGGTATGACATGTCGTATCCCACCAACGCCCCCGGGGCGGGGGAAGCCTTCTTCCGGATTCCAGCCGAACAGCGCAAATGGATCGCGCAGGTCGACCGGCAGGGGAAGGGGCTGGTCCACGCTTCCACCAGCCGCCTGATGGGGCGCAAAATGTTCTTCTGGGGCATGAACCAGGGCGGCCGGCGATGGCAGGAACAACTCTCCGTCGACGGACACGCCTACATCGAATTGCAGGGCGGACTCGCCCGGACGCAACTCGAAACGGTGCCCATGCCCGGCGGCGAACGCTGGTCGTGGACCGAGGCGTACGGGATGCTCTCGGTGGCGCCCGAAACCGCCCACGGGGAGGATTGGGAACGGGCCTGGCGCGTCGCCGATGCCGCCCTGGAGCAGATCCTGCCCCGGAACGAGTTCGAAGACTTGCACGCGCGGTGCGAATCCTGCGCGAGTGCCGCGCCGGAAGAGGTGCTGGCCTTCGGCGCGGGGTGGGGCGCCCTCGAACTCCGCCGCGCCGCCCAGATCGGTCAGCGGCCGGGCATTCCCCCGGAACTGCCGTTTCCGGACAGTACCATCGGCGATGACGAACGCATGTGGCTGTCGCTGCTCGAACGCGGGGCGCTGGCGGCGCGCGAGCCCGTCCAGGGGCCCGGCGCCTACATGGTCCAGCCGGAGTGGCGCACCATCCTCGAGGCCAGCGTGCGGAACAGCGGCGGGGGAGACTGGTTGTCGTGCCTGCATCTGGGCGTCATGCGCATGGAGGCGCGCGATACCGACGCCGCACGCGAGGCGTGGGAACGAAGCATCGCTCTTGCGCCCAACGCGTGGGCGTACCGCAACCTGGCCGTCCTGGCCGAACGCCGCGGCGACACGGAACGCGCGGTGAAATTGCTCAAACAGGCCTGGGACGCCGGACCGAAGGTCAGGCCCGTCGCCCAGGAATACGCCGACCTCCTCAACCGGACCGGGCAGTATGCCGAAGCCGTCGACTTCATCTCGGCCCTACCGGAGAACATCCGCGGTCACGAACGCCTGTTAATCGCGCTGGCCCGGGCCGCGCTCAAAACCGGGCGATTCGAACATGTCGAGGGCATCTTCGATACGGAGTTCGCCCAGATCCGCGAATGTGAAACCTCGCTTACCGACCTCTGGTTCGCCTTTCACGAAAACCGTATCGCGGACGCGGAAGGCATCCCCGTGGACGACGCCCTGCGCGAGCGGGTGCGCCGCGAGCATGTCCCGCCCAGGAACATCGACTTCCGCATGTCGGCGGGATGAAGACCCGGGCGCAGCCCGGGGGTCATGTGCACCCCAAAAAGCAACCCCGAATGGGGTTGAACAAATCCTGTATCCCTCGCTC